>NZ_JAUBPB010000020.1:0-95712 GCF_036700545.1 Microcoleus sp. SVA1B4 | reverse complement strand
TTCTATCATATAGCGGAGGGCGAAAAATTTTGGCTCTTATCATACTTTTAACCATTTACAAAACCGGGATGCTCCCAGATCGATCGCCCTAGGGACAAAGATTTCTGCTAAAGTATAGCGCGTACTTAAATCAAACAGCCTACACTTGTGGAAAGAATTCCAAACGAGGCCTTAGTAATTCGTGGCGGTCGCAATCGCCCAGAAGATATTAAACGCAGTACGGCAACTCACCCCAGCGGCATCACGGGAATTTCTGTAGAATGTGCAGTAGGATTATCTGTAGCAGAGTTAGCAGTGACAATCCCTCATGGACAAGTTGGTGTGACGACAGTAAGTGATGTTCGATCGTCCGATGGAGATGTCATCCGTACTTCTGGTCGAAGCCCAAATCATGCAACATTAACTGGCTTAACACCAGAAAAAGCAAGTCTGCTGCTGACACCAACGATTCCTAATCCATCACAACAATCATAGTGAGTTGAGCAAAAATATGAAATATCCCAGAATCTTTGCAGACTTTCATAATGCGGATGAACAAGGTCGCCTCCGCCTAAATTGCGTTGGTACGATTGAAGATTTGAGTCGCCAAAATATTAAGTTGGAAGATGGCAAATTTTTAGCATTGTATGACGAAGAGTTAGAAGTCGATGGCGTAGTGCAATATTCAGAAGAGGAAAGTCTTTGGGTTGCAGTAATTGATTGGAAGCAAATTAGGCAAGTAGAGGATATGCTTGTTCAAGCAACAGTCTAGTGCGATCGCTGGCTAAATGCGGGTATCAAGTAAAAGTTTCATTCCAAAACTTCCCACAGTTAGGCGACAGGAGCAATTAAATCTCCTAATATTTCACCGCTTCCTTTCATTGTGCCAAACAGGGGGCGTGGGGTTTGGGTAGTGGCAGGATAGATAATCACTAATGGTTTCCCTTCATGGATGATGGTGAGGGGGGTTTTGGTACGTTCCCTTAAACTTCTTCTTCTTCCTTCGCGTCCTTCACGTCTTCGCGGTTCATTTCTAACACAAATACCCAATCCAGGCCGGCAAAACCTCCGGCGAACCGTACCACTTCCCCGGAGAACGAGGCGAATGCCAAACCCCCTCCAACACCAAATTTTCGGCCCCGTCCAAAACAGCAGCTTCCACCGGCGTAATTCCATCTCCCCAAGTTTCGCCCTTCCCCACAGTCAACTCATAACTTTTGTAAGCCAGCCAAGTCCCTAAACCGCGCTTGCCAAAAACAGCCTTCCCAGCAGCGCACACGTAGCGCACCTGCGGGTGAAAAGCCCCCGGATAGTGAATTTTGACAAAATCTAGATTTTTGCGCGTCCAGCGCTCTTGAGAGACGTGCGGCGTGCCTAAAGTGATTAAAGTATTCACATAAGGGTGAGCTTCCCACAAACCCGCGTCCTCAAGCACATCCCCGTGAATCGTGTAAGGCTTTTCGCCCAAATAGATGCGAGAAATCCAGCCGCCGGCGGAATGACCAACGAGATTGATCTGGGGAACGCCGTATTGCTGTAACATTTGTTTGACAGTACGATCGAGCTGTCGCAAAATTGGCACCATCGACCGCCCGCCAAAAGTCGGCAACCAATCTCCCTTGCCCAGAGGCACTGTTACTGTTGGGAAACCTCGATCGACCAGAGATTTTTCTAATTCGCGATAGTCGGAAGCAGCAGCAAAATATCCTGGTAAAATCACGGTTGGTAATGGCATTGTCAATTTTAGATTTTAGATTTTAGATTTTAGATTTTGCGGCCGGAGTGCTACGATCTGTTTTTCAAGTTCAAAGACGCTTGCCAAAGCATCCTTTGGATTGTTAACATCTGCCGCTCGTTAAACCTTTTGCTTAGGGAATATCTACTTCTATGGCTCGCGAGCCGATTCAAACATGGTATTTTACCCTAGTTGTCGTTCACTTAGAAGACCGTTTTCTACTGGTACAAGAGCGCAAGTACGAGCAGCAGTGGTATCTCCCCGCAGGGCGAGTGGAAAAAGGGGAGACTTTGCTCGAAGCTGCTATGCGTAATACCTTTGAGGAAGCGGGCATTTCCATCATCGTTGAGGGAATTCTCCGGGTAGAGCACACAGTGATGCCTAGGGGCAATGTGCGCCTCCGAGTCATTTTTGTGGCTCGTCCACAAGATAAGACGCCGCCCAAGAGTAAGCCGGATGAGCATACTTTGTGCGCGGGCTGGTATTCTCTCAAGGAATTAGACCAGTTGTCTCTACGGGGAGAGGAAGTGCGGGAAATGTTTCAATATATGGCAAGCGGCGCTCCAATTTATCCCATCGACTTGCTCACCATCGAGGGAGCTCCTTTTAAAAATTACCGCTATCGCTGGTGAATCCATCGATTTTGGATTTTGGATTTTGGATTTTTGATTTGAGACTTCGGCGTGAGTGCGATCGCCCTTACGATTTTAGATTTACTTGCAGCGCAGTGAATCAGGGAGCAGGAACTTTAATCTACAATTTTTAGAATCGACCCTGACGCTACTGTCGCGGGCTTGTAGTCATTTTGGGGCGGGGCTACCGAGGGACTGCGGGCTGGGCTGACAGCCACTCGATCAGTTTTTTGATGGCGTAACCGAATTGGAAACGCCGATCGATCGAACTTGTCGATCGTGTTTAATAAATTTGGTTCAGTTTCGGGCCCATGAATTTTCATCAAGGTTGATCGGGCAACTTCGAGGGCGATCGTGCTAAAATTATACCTTTGAATTCCCAACCTCTCCTCATTAAAACGAATTTACACTCAATCACAACCACAACAATATAAATTACCAATCCCCAATCACTCAATCTCGCAATCCCCCAATCTAAAATCTAAAATCTAACCATCCCCCAATCCCCAATCTAAAATCTAAAATCTAACCATCCCCCAATCCCCCAATCTAAAATCTAACCATCCCCCAATCCCCCAATCTAAAATCTAAAATCTAAAATCTAAAATTTAAATGACTGACTCTTCCTCCCTAGCCAACACCCTTTCGGAACCGCTGCGCCAGCCTTTTTGGTGGGCAGCCCTAGCTTCTGTGGGCCTGCACGGAGTCCTCGGAGCAACCGCCCCGACGCTCTCAAACATACTTTATGGTGGAAATTCCTCAAAAAATATCCCCGGTTCTGTCGGCTTAGTAGAACTAACTCCCGCAGAAGTCAGCCGCCTGCCACAAACCATACCACCGAAACCGTCTAATACGCGATTTACGCCATTTACGATCGCACCAGTTCCCCTTCCACCAGCGCCAAAGTTAGCCCCACCCTTGCCCCCCGCACCTGATACCATCAACTTGCCCGCCATGCCACCGGGAATGCCCCCTCCTGGATTCTTTTCCCCTCTCCCTCCTTCCCCTCTCCCGCCCTTCACGGCCCCAACAGCCCCGCCACCTCCCACAACTCCATCCCCAATAGTCAGAGCCCCCTCCCAGCCAATACCCACTTTCGTCCCACCCGTACCTCCCAGCGGTTTCCTTTTCCCACCTTTACCTGGTAATTTCGATCGCAATATCCCGCCACCACCATCGCTGAATGAAGCGCCCCAGATTCCCGGCGGCGGCTCGGAAGATGAAGCAGAAGCGCTCAAAAGGATTATAGCCAGTAGAGGCGGACTGCCACTATTTCCAGACGGAGCTCCAGTCTTTACCCCGGAATTCCCAATTGGCAGGAATGTGGGACCCGATGGAGTACCAAAATTGACTCAAAAAGATCCCAATAAAAGGACTCTCATCGCAGAAACTCAGTCCGGTCAACCGGGTTCAAACTTACCCACCGACAGAGAGACACTGCTGGCGGCTGGAGAGACCTATGTTGCTTTGTTTGAGAAATTCAAAAAGGCTTATCCTGACTTGGAAATGACAGGCCCGACTCCTGTGCCTGTGCCTTATCCCGTAACAGCTTGCTCACAAAAACTCCAAGGAAGAGCAGTTTTTGGAGCAGTTGTCAGCCCTCAAGGCTTGCTCAAGGCCGAGCCACAGCCGATCGTCCCCACGGGTTACGGTATTCTCGATAATGCCGCTAAAATTGCGATTATTAGTCCTTCTCTAACATTTTCAGCAGCCAGCACGCACAAGCTTTACCAACTGGATGTCGAGTTTAAGTACGACGAAAAAGTTTGTAGTGGCATTCCTGTCACCCCAACCAGGCCCAACCCACCAGGCCAGCAGCCGCCAGCGCCCGCCCCCACAGCGCCCAGCAGACCAACAGGCCAGCCGCCCTCCCCAGCGCCTACTGAAGTGCAACCGCAGTTTGAGAAGCCGCCGGCCCCCTCAAACAAACCGCAGCCAGGGGCCCAACCGTCGCCGCCTGCACCCAAGCCAGGGGCTCAACCGTCGCCATCGCCTGAACCGAAACCAGCCGCGGAACAGTCGCCTTCTCCTCAACCGGAACCCGCCGAAGAGTCCCCGCAGCCCGAAGCTGCACCATCTCCTGCTGCCGAAGAGTCGCCGTCACCATCGCCGGAAGCCGCACCATCTCCTGCCGCCGAAGAGTCTCCGCAGCCGGAAGCTGCACCATCTCCTGCCGCCGAAGAGTCTCCGCAGCCCGAAGCTGCACCATCTCCTGCCCCGGATGTGTCGCCGTCACCATCGCCGGAAGCAGCGCCATCTCCTGCTGCCGAAGTGTCGCCGTCACCATCGCCGGAAGCAGCGCCATCTCCTGCGGCTACCGAAAATTAATTGGGCATCGCTAATTGGCAATCGGTATTGTAAAACTTCGTTGAGTTTATAAGCAATTATAAACAATAGTAGTTAGTAGTTAGTAGGGTGCGTCAGCTTGAATATTTGTAGCTTCTCAAACGAATTTCTACTTGCTGACGCACCCTACTTTATCAACTAAGAACGAAGTTGTTTTTCGTCCGCCTGACCAGGCTTGGGACGATTGAAGTTTGGACTACAAAGCTAATTATCTATTTCCCTTAACCTCTCAATTGTATTGAACTTTATACATTTGAAATAAGTCGCCGCTTTGCTTTTTTACTACCTTAGCGCCTGCAGCTTTAATCATTTTTTCCCAATCTTCTATTGTCTCTAAAAATACTTCGCCGGCTCGATAAGTTTCCAAAATTGCCCAATCTTCTGCTAAAGGAGCATTGGGGTTGAGGACATCAAAAACAAAATGACCGCCCGGTTTTAGTACCCGCTTTACTTCTCCCATGACAATATTCCAATAGTCTATGGGATAGTAACAGCTAAAGCCTGTAGCGAGGCATAAATCGAACTGAGCCTCCTCGTAATTTAACTGGTGAGCGGGAGCCCATTCTACGCCTTTGAACAGCTTAGAATTGAGCTGAGGGCCGCGAGCGTTTAAGGCGTCTCGCGCGGCGCTGCTGATTTCTTGACCGTAAAAATAGGCTTCCCAATCCCGCCAAGGGTAGATGAGAAAGCTGACTCCGCAGCCTATGTCTAAACAGCGCTGATTTTTTTGAGGTTTGGCAATTTTCCAGAAGGGAGAAACTGTTTTTGCTTGGAGAGTTCCTGCGACTGATTCTAGGAAAATCGGCATTGCTTCGACTTCTTCGGGTAAGGCGAAAGCTTCTCCTCGGTATTCGCGATCGAACCGGGCAGCAACCTGCGATAGTAAAACTTGCCAGCTATCTGATTTGCCTTTGGCAAACCAAGTTTGCTCGCTTGTACTTGCTGGGCGTTCGGACTTTTTAGACATTCTTGAATTACCTTTTAGAAGCTTTGAGAGCTTTTGTAAAGTTTTGGCGGTAAGGCTTATTAAAAATTAACGCGGGCCAGAGCAGGGAGAGCTTCAGGCGATTTGCAAAACTTCGATCGAAGTTAGTGCGATCGAAACCATTCCAAAATTTCCAAATACCGCCACCGTAAGCGATCAGCAATGCCAAGCTAATTAACGTACTCATTTAAAAAACCCCTAAGCAATGGATAGGATTTTGGGTCAGCTAGTCAAAGCGCTACCCTTAATCTATCATTTATCAGACGCCAAGGCACACCGATAGCTGTAGTAATTCCACCTTCCGAAAGAGACTGCAAAATCCCCGCTGGCCACAAACTTAAAAATAACACCCCCGAAATAGCTTTCACCGAGCAAGCAAGAAGGGACTTCTGGTAAAAGTCGATCGTTCTGAGGACTTATAAGATTGAATAAGTGAAGAATTAAAGAATTGGGAATGACTGATGAGATAAGGGTTTCGAGTACGGGCCTACAGTTGCATTCTTTTTTTTAACTGGTATCACCCAAGATCCCCTACAAATCCGAGTTCGACCGGGGGAGTGGTGCGATGCCGCAAGTTCTAATTCGGTTGAAATCGGTTGCTGTTGGGGGACGGCCTGGCCGAACGGGATTTACCAGACGTGTCACTACTCGAAGATAATTAACTAAGAACTGATAGCTCGCGGCCGACGAATTACAGCAGGCAAACTTTTTCTAGCGGACAATAGCGGTAGAGAGCTTTTTAAGCAAGGAGGATTTTATGCGTGCAGTGCTGATGGCTGGGGGATCGGGAACGAGGCTCAGACCCCTGACGTGCGATTTGCCCAAACCGATGGTGCCGATTCTCAATCGCCCGATCGCAGAACACATTATTAATTTGCTAAAAAGGCATCAGATTACGGAAATTATTGCGACGCTGCACTACCTTCCCGATGTCATGCGCGAATATTTTACTGACGGGGCAGAGTTTGGCGTTCAAATGACTTACGCTGTGGAGGAAGACCAACCGCTGGGTACGGCTGGTTGCGTCAAAAATATTGCTGAACTGCTCGATCGCACTTTTTTGGTCATCAGCGGCGACAGCATCACAGACTTCGACTTAACCGCAGCAATCAAATTTCACCGTAGCCAGCAATCCAAAGCCACGTTAATTTTAACTCGCGTTCCCAACCCGATGGAATTCGGGGTCGTGATTACCGAGGAAAATTACCGCATCAGTCGCTTTCTGGAAAAGCCTTCTAGCAGCGAAATTTTCTCCGATACTATCAATACCGGCATTTATATTTTAGAACCCGAAGTCTTGGATTACCTGCCGGTAAATCAGGAGTGCGACTTCTCGAAAGACTTGTTTCCCCTGCTACTGGAAAAAAACGAGCCGATGTACGGCTACATCGCCGAGGGTTACTGGTGCGATGTCGGCCAGCTAGATGTTTACCGGGAATCTCAGTACGACGCGCTGCGGGCCAAGGTCAAACTGGATTTGAGCTACTACAACGAAGTTCGATCGGGACTTTGGGTAGGTCAGAATACTTTTATTGACGATAGCGCGATCGTCGAAGTACCGGCCATGATCGGCAACAATTGCCGAATTGGAGCCCGAGTTAAAATCGATGCAGGTACTGTGATCGGAGATAACGTGACTGTGGGGGCCGACGCTAATCTCAAACGTCCCATCGTCTGGAACGGAGCAATTGTCGGTGAAGACGCTCATCTTAGGGCCTGCGTGATTTGCCGGAGTACCCGCGTAGACAGGCGCGCTCACGTCCTCGAAGGTGCTGTCGTCGGTTCAATGTCCATCGTGGGAGAAGAAGCACAAGTGGGGCCGAGCGTGCGCGTCTGGCCGAGCAAAAATATTGAATCCGGCGCTCTGTTAAATCAAAATTTAATTTGGGGAGAACAAGCTAAGCGGAATTTGTTCGGTCAGCGTGGCGTTCAAGGACTGGCAAATGTGGATGTTACCCCGGAATTTGCAGTGAAATTGGGCGCGGCTTATGGCTCGACTTTGAAACCGGGGACTGCGGTATCGGTTTCTCGTGACCAGCGGAGCATTTCGCGGATGGTTTCGAGGTCTTTGATTGCGGGTTTGATGTCGGTGGGAATTAATGTGATCAATTTGGAATCGACGGCAATTCCGATCGCGCGCACGGTTTCGTCTACGATATCAATTGCTGGTGGCATTCATGTTCGCATTTCGCCCGATCGCTCCGACCACATTTTAATTGAATTCTTCGATATCAAAGGCATCAATATTACAAAAGGAGCTGAGAAAAAAATCGAGGGGGCTTATTTTAAGGAAGATTTGCGGCGAGCTCTAATTCCCGAAATTGGAGAGATGACGTACTTTAACCAAGCTCTCGATGTTTACAACCGCATTTTTGAGCGGCAGATGAATGTTGAGGCAATACGCTACAGCAATTCTAAGGTGGTAATCGATTACGTTTACGCGGTTTCTGGAGCAATTCTGCCCCAAATGCTTGCCAAGTTCGGCTGCGATGCGGTGGTTCTCAATGCCAGTCTCAAACAGACTTCTCTAAGCAACGGGGAACGGGAATATTTGCTCGACCAACTCGGCCGGGTGGTGAAAGCACTCAGCGCTAATTTTGGAGTGCAGGTATCGGCTAACGGCGAACAGCTCATTTTGGTAGATGAGTCTGGGATAGCGATTCGTGGGGAAATGCTGACGGCGTTGATGGTAAATTTGATGCTGACTTCTCATCCCAAAGGTACAGTAGTAGTGCCGGTTCATGCGTCTTCTGCGGTGGAGGCGATCGCCCGACGCTATCAAAGCAAGGTAATCCGCACGAAGGCGAACCCAACTGCTTTGATGGAAGCCGCTAACAGGAACCCGAATGTGGTTTTGGGCGGCAGCGGCCTTATGGGTTTTATTTTCCCGCAGTTGCATCCCGGATTTGACGGAATGTTCTGCATTGCTAAAGTGATAGAAATGATGACGATTCAGGAGCGATCGCTCGGACAGATCAAGGCGGAACTTCCCCGCATCACCCACCGCAGTTACAGCGTCCGCTGTCCTTGGACTATCAAGGGTTCGCTGATGCGACATTTAGTAGAAACTCATTCGCCCGATCGTTTAGAATTATTAGATGGAGTGAAGATTTTTAACTACAGCGACGACAATTGGGTATTAGTTTTACCCGATGCTAGTGAACCGACCGTTCATATCTTCGCCAACAGTGAGGATCGAGATTGGGTATCTGAAACGTTGAAGGAGTACCGTGCCCTCGTTCACGATTTTGTCACTCAAGCCGAGGCGGCGGTTCTCCAAGATAAATTTGGTAACGTGTAATCCGTCATGGTGACAACTAATAGCGATCGGGCGCAGAAAAATCAGTAATTACCAATTGGCAATTGGCAATTCCCCAAAGCAAGACCCACAAGTCATCGGTACACGGATAGCTATTTCTTCCTTCTTCCTTCTTCCGTCTTCCGTCTTCCGTCTTCCGTCTTCCGTCTTCCGTCTTCCTTCTTCCTTCTGCCTTCTTCAACATCCAATTCCCAATTACGCACAGAGAACAGATGAATAGCTGCATTTTGATGGCGGAAATAATTCAACAACCGCAACTCCGTTATACTCCTGACAATCAACTTCAAATCGCTGAGATGTTGGTGCAGTTTCCTGGCCCAAAACCAGAAGATCCCCCCGAACATTTGAAAGTGATAGGATGGGGAAATTTTGCTCAAGAAATTCACGAAAAATATCACGAGGGCGATCGCGTGATTATTGAGGGGCGGCTGAGCATGAATACGATCGAAAGAGATGGTATTAAAGAAAAGCGCGCTGAACTGACAGCTCAAAGGATTTACAGTGTAGGCGCCGATGCCATGAGTTCGGCTCCCCCAGCTAGAACCGCCCCGGAACCGGCTCAAATTCGCGACACCGCCCCGGCTAATGTGCCAAGCAATGTAGTACCTTTAGGCTCGCACAAGCGCAGTTCTAATAGCGCTCCAAGCGGCCCTAATCGCACGTCTAGTTCGGATTGGAACTCCCATCAGTCGTCTAATTCTGAGTCCGATCGCCAGTCGGGTTCGTCTAACGAACCGGAAAATCCCGATTACGATCCGATTCCATTTTAAAAATTAGGGTGCATCACTTTACAACTGGACTGTTCGAGCGAAAGTGACGCACCTTAATTGAAGAGCGATTCCCTACGGGATAGCTTCGCTCGCGCGTACTTCAGGAAAAAATGGGCGATCCAATTTGGCTGAACTACGAGCTAAATTGCAAATTTTACAGCTCGATCGTCACAACTTTTTTCTTGCTTTTTTCGTCGCGCAGCACGACGGTATTGTAGGGTGATGTATCCGTCCCCAGCGGAATTGGCAGCTTAAAGCTGCCGCTTTTATGCTTAAGTTCGCCTAAATCAATACTTTTCGTTATATTGCCATCTGTTGCCAGATAAGCGGTAAGTTCGCCTTTATAATCTTCAATCAAAAAGTCTCTGAAGAAAACGACTTCCCCAGCCTCGGCATCGATAGCAAGGATGACCGTACCGCTAAACGTTGCGCCTTTTTCTTCTTCATCAACCGTCGCCATTTTAATTTCCGAGGGGTCTTGACCGGACATATCTGCCATAAATTTTTTCTCCTGAACTGAGCGCAATAATTAACAAGAAGCTTACCTGATGCTAGGGGCGATTGCAAAACTCTTAGGACGTATTTCTGCATCGGTCTTGCTTCTCTCTAAGGTTAGAGAAGCCCGCGATGGCGAATTATACCACCAATTATCTCAATTCTTGAATCAGTAAGGAATGAGAATTAAATAACTTCCACTCTTGAAAGTGGGATGGGCGTCCCGCCCGTCCAAAAAGGACGGGCGGGACGCCCATCCCACAATAACAATTAAAATTGTAAGTTATTTAATTAATTCGCGCTCCTAAGTACAGACTGTTAAAATTATCTCTAGAATACCCCCAAGTCTCGCAAACACCGCCGCGTTAATTCGATTCGATATTTAGCATCCTTACTGTTGAGTTTTTAAGTGATTGGGTAGAGAATTAAGCCTGATGTTTTTGATAATTTAAGAGCGATCGCACTTCACTCAAGAAAAGGCGATCGCCCTGAAAAATTATTCTTTCCAGTAACGGGTCAAAATCCGCATTACTTCACCTGCGATCGGCGACGGTAAAGGCGGACTCCATTCCCCAACTTCTGCAAAACCCAAGACGTGAAGTAAATTGATGATGCTTTCCACTCCTTTGGGAATCCCGCAAATCAACAATCGGATCGGTTGCTTTCCGATGGGTGCGTCGGGAATTTCTTCGCGCAGGAGTTCGGGAACTGACTTTGGCTGTGATATCATAAGTTTTAACTAGACAATAGTCGGAGAGCGATCGCCCTTGAGTTTTCGAGGCCAAGGGGCGATCGCTTTTCCGTTTGTACATCCTCAGCATAGTTCATTCGCTGCTGCAAGTCAAGCGATACGACAAAAAATATTGCCGATACGGCAACACACGTGTTAGTGAAGGTTGCAGGATGCTAACATCACCTTGCAAAGTCCTGGCTAGTAGTTGAGCACCCGCAGTGATCCGTTGGAAATTGGCAGTTGTAATGGCCGATCGCAATATCAGCAATAAAGAATTGGCGGCTAGAGTTGGGATGCACCCAACATCTGTTTCTAAAATCAAAACCCGCCGCCGGCTAACAAGAATTGATGAAACAACTCTTGATGCTTTGTGCAAAGCACTAAACTGCCAACCGGGAGATTTAATGGTGTATGAGGAGGAAAATTCCGATCGCACTTAACAAACCGACTGCGGTTAGGAGTAAGGTGGACAGCGACGCCCCCTACACATTCGTGAAGCGAAGCTATCCCGTAGGGAATCGCACAATTTCCACTGCAAAAACGCGAGCAAACTCAGCGACAAGGATCGATCGCACTCGATCAACCTCAATTCCGGGGATAAACTGCTCTAAACTGCCAACAGGTCGATCGGGAATTCCGCAAGGTACAATTTGCCCAAAGCCTGCGAGATCGGGACAAACATTTAAAGCAAAACCGTGCATCGTAATCCAGCGGCTGACTTTAATGCCGATCGCACCTAGCTTGCACCCATCCACCCAAACCCCAGTCATACCGGGAACCCGCGAACCCTTCAACCCCAAAACTTCCAGCACCCCCAGCAGCACTTCCTCCAACTGCCGCAAATACCAGTGCAAATCAGGCTGGTGACGGCGCAAATTTAAAATCGGATAGCCCACCAATTGACCCGGACAGTGGTAAGTCACCTCGCCGCCCCGCTCAACTCGGTGAAGTTCCGCCCCAGTTTGGCTTGGGTCAAATTTCAGAAATTCCAGCTTTGCTCCCAGTCCCAAAGTGTAAACCGGCGGATGTTCCAGCAAAATCAGGACATCTGGCAAATCAGGCTTGTCGCGGCGTTCTTGCACGAGTTTTTGCTGGATTTCCCAAGCTTGGGAGTAGGGAACTTGTCCCCAATCGAGGAGCAAGCAGGGTTGTGCATTTAGTGGTTGATGGATTAGAGGAGAAACCATGCAAAAAATCAATAGTATTTTTACGGAATATTGGCCCAGCTTAAATCAAGAATTGTCAACATATAATAAAAGATTTGGAAGATAAGTGTTTTCGAGAATACATAGTGCTACTGTATAAAATATACCGAAGTTACAGAAGGGAGGGAGCTCTATGAAGCTTGTTATCCAGGGTAAAAATATAGAAATCACCGATGCGATTCGCGAGTACGTCAATCAAAAGGTGGAAAAGGCAGTTAGCCATTTTCAAACTTTGACGACAGAAGTGGACATACATCTATCGGTGGCTCGTAACCCCAGGATCAATCCTAAGCAGACTGCTGAGGTGACAATTTATGCTAACGGCAGCGTTATTCGGGCTGAAGAAAGCACGGAAAGCCTGTATGCCAGCATAGATTTGGTTGCCGACAAGATAGCTCGTCAACTGCGGAAATTCAAGGAAAAACGTCACGACAACAAAATCCAGAGTAGTGCCAAAACGGTTACGGTAGTTGAAGAACATCCTGTAGTAGCGGATCTGATTGGCGATCGAACTCCCGAACTTCCTGCTGAGGTGGTACGGACTAAGTATTTTGCTATGCCTCCAATGACTGTGCAACAAGCTTTGGAACAATTGCAGATTATCGATCACGATTTCTATATGTTCCGTAATGCGGAAACAGACGAAATTAACGTACTCTACGAACGCAAGACTCACGGTGGCTATGGAGTTATCCAACCCCGGCACAGCAACGGTAACGGTAATAGCAAAAATGGCAAAACTGCCGAAAGCGCTACATCTGAAAAATCGAGTGTTGCAAAAAGCTAGATAATTGCTAAGTGCTAATTGTTAATGGCTGCAAGTCGTTAGCAAAAAAGGACTAAAGTCCTTACTACGAACCACGAGTTTTTAGTAAGAACTTTAGTCCTTTCTTAGTTTTTTAAGATAATGATTCGTAGTCAGGACGTTGCTGATATTTCCTAGAGAAAATGGATGAACAATTATGTTATTGGAGTTAAGACAATTAAAGATTCAACCGGGTCAGCAATTACTGGTTGAGGATGTTAACTGGCAACAATTTGAAAGTATTTTGGCGGAATTAGGAGAACGTCGTGCTTCCCGACTTTCCTATAGTAACGGACGGTTAGAAATTATGGTTCCTCTGCCCGAACATGAAAAAGCCAAAGAAATTATTGGCGACATGGTAAAAATTTTGTTGGAAACACGACAAATAGCATTTGAGTCATTAGGTTCGACAACCTTGAAAAATGAACGCATGAGTCAGGCTGTCGAACCGGATAGCTGTTTTTACATTCAAAATCAAGCAGCCGTTATAGGTAAAAATCGCCTCGATATGAGTGTTGATCCGCCCCCAGACTTAGCTATAGAAATTGATCTCACCTCTCGCACGCAGTTGGATAATTATCAAATTCTAGGAGTGCCGGAACTTTGGCGATACGCACGGCGAGGGCTACAAATCAACGTTTTGCAAGCCGAACAATATATTGAGTCTGATGTTAGTCCCACTTTCCCTAATATCCCTATTGTCGAACTGGTGAATCAGTACACTCAGCAGAGTCAAGTTGCTGGCAGAACCCACGCTATTCAAGCTTTTAAAAATTGGGTACGGGAAAATCTCTAGTCTCAGAACTTTCTTCCTCACTACAAACTGTTAGTTCGCAGTCACGAATTTAGTTTTTTCTTGTTTTTTTAGACAATGAGGGATGAGGACTTTTGCAGGGCGGTTTCATTTTCTTGTAGGGGCAAACCCCCCGTGGTTGCCCCGATGCCTGAAATTCCCCTGAAATCATCTGTGGCTGGGGGCGGGCACGGGGAGTAGGGGTCGCACCGCCCCTACAAAATCCTGGTTTTCCGTAGCAATCCCCCCGTGGTTGCCCAGAAACAGCCCTGATGACTTTCGTCCTCACTACCAACAATATATTTAAGCAAATCCACCTAACTTTTGATGGTTTCCAAAGTTTTGAGTGCTTCTGCAACGTGTGCTTTGAAGTCTAACATGGAGTCAAAAATATGCTTGACAATGCCTTCTTTGTCAATGACATAAGTTACTCTACCGGGCATAATCCACAGTGTAGCTGGAACTCCGTATAATTGCCGAACTTTGTTGCCAGTATCGCTCAGCAGTGTAAAGGGTAGCTGATATTTGGCAGAAAATTGCTGGTGCGATTGTTGCGAATCTTCGCTAATTCCTATGACTTCTGCGCCTGCGTCTTTGAAGACTTCGTAGCTATCTCGAAAAGCGCAAGCTTGAGTCGTGCATCCGGGTGTGTCGTCTTTGGGGTAAAAGTAGACTATGACGTTTTTTTTACCTTTAAAATCTTTGAGGCTGACTGATGTGCCAGTTTGAGAGGGTAAGGTAAAATCGGGTGCGGTGTCTCCTACTTTGACGGTCATGTTTTTTTTAACTTAGTAGATCTGTTTGCGTGAAATTTTAACTTTTGTTATTGTACAGTTTTTTTGAGCAATTGTTCGCAGTTGCGATCGCCCGATTCGGGAGTATCTGAGATGTTGCACCATTCTCAATAAGCTTTTTATGAACAGGCAAGATGCCTGTTCCACAAAGAGTGAATTTTATTGTGGAACAGGCATCTTGGCTGTTAAGCGAGAATTGTGCAAGATGTGAGTTACTACAAAGTTATTTGTTATCTGCCTTTGGTTAAATTTTTTAATTCCCGCCAGATTGGAGGAAGTTGGCCGGAGTTTGTGCGGGGCTGGGTGAGGATTCCTTGAGTGGGACTGAACAGCAATGATAGCACAAATAATCCCGATGCAACTAAAACTATTGCGGGGCCAGAGGGTAAGTTATAAAAGTAGCTGAGATACATTCCGCTAATGCTGGAAATAACTCCGATTATTGCGCCTAAAATCATTACTTGGTGCAGGCGAGTAACTAGGAGATAGGCGGTACTTGCAGGTGTAATTAATAGGGACAAAACTAGCACTACGCCAACGGCTTTGAGGCTGGCAACTATTGTGAGGGCGATGAGTACCATCAGTCCGAAGTTGAGCAGGTTTACTGGCAAACCAGTGGCTTGTGCGCCTAATGGATCGAATGTGTAAAATAGCAGTTCTTTGTAAAAGACTACTACAACTAATAAGACTACGGCGACTATGACGGCTGTGTCGATCGCATCTTGGGCGGTAACGCCCAGGATGTTGCCGAAAAGAAAGTGGTTGAGGTCGATTTTGTTGTCTTTTTGGACGATCGTAATTAGGGTGATGCCCAGGGCGAAGAAGGCTGAAAATACGATGCCCATTGCGGCGTCTTCTTTGATTGTCGATCGAGCTTTGATCCAAGCTATGATTACTGTACTCAAAACTCCGGCAATGAAAGCGCCGAGAAAGATGTTTGCTCCGAGGATAAATGCGATCGCCAATCCGGGCAAAACCGAGTGGCTGATGGCGTCTCCGAGCAAGGCCAGCCGCTGTACCATTAGGTAGCTGCCGACGATCGCGCAGACGATGCCGACGAGAATGGCAATTATGAGCGATCGCTGCATGAATCCGTACTGCAACGGCTCAATTAAGGTTTGTATCATAAAATTATCAAATCACAGTTAACGAATGACTAACAATCAAAGCAACCGGGTTTAAGGGGAGATCGATCGTTGCCAAACCCAATATTACCCAAGAAACTGGGTTCAAAAGCGTAACTCGTAGATTAATGACTGCTAGCTAATTAAGCGGCTTGTCCGGCAAAGAACATTACTTGTCCGCCGTAGGCGCGGTAAAGGTTTTCTTTTGTTAGCACTTCTTGGCGGGAACCAGCGGCAATCAGTTCTGTATTTAGCAAAATTAAATCATCAAAATTGGTGATTGATTCGCCTAAGTCATGGTTAACTACTAAAACGATTTTCCCGGCATTTGCTAGCTGGTGGAAGATGTCGAAAATGATATTTTGAGTTTTTTGATCAACGCCGACAAACGGCTCGTCAAAGCAGAAAATAGCGGCTTCTTGGGCTAATGCTCTAGCTAGAAATACTCGCTGTTGCTGTCCGCCGGAAAGTTGTCCGATCGGTCTGTCTTTGTAAGCAGTCATGCCTACTCTTTCTAGGGCATCGGCAGCGGTGCGGCGGCTAGCTGCCGAGAAGCGGCGAAACCATCCGGCTTTTCTGACTCTTCCCATCATCACGACATCCCAAACGGTGGCGGGATAGTTCCAGTCAATTTGCGATCGCTGGGGCACGTAGGCTACTGTTTCGAGTCGATCGGCGATCGCTTCTTCGCCCCAGGTAACAGTGCCGCGATTTGCGGGAATTAAGCCCAACATTGCTTTGATTAGCGTGCTTTTGCCGGCACCGTTGGGGCCAATAATACCCGTCAGCCTTCCCGGTTTGACGGAAAGATTGATATCTCTGAGTGCCTCTACCGTGCGGTAGTTTACTGCTAAGTGCTTAACAGCGATAATTTCAGTGTCGGTAGCGCTGTCTTTGAGGTGGCAAACCATTTTAGGCCAAGGATTCTCGTTGGGGAAGGCGGCGGTATTCATGGGGGTGAGTCTATCTCCTTTTTATTAAGTTTACTGTAAAAATGAAAAGAATATGAAATCATCGGTAAATAGGAATAATCTGGAACGCACGAGAGGTAGATAATGGGACACTGCAAGCTCGAAACCCCTCAAACCATAGGTTTGGCGGCGAAAATCTCAAGTCGGTTAAAACTGATATCTTCCACCCTTCTCAATAACAGGCAAGATGCCTGTTCCACAAAGAGTGAGTTTTCTTATGGGGTGGGCATCCTGCCCGTCAAGAACGGGCAAGATGCCCGTTCCACAAAGAATGAGTTTTCTTGTGGAACAGGCATCTTGCCTGTTCCTAAGCAAGTTATTGAGAATGGTGTCAGATGTGAGTTAAAACTGATATCTTCCACCCTTCTCAAGAACGGGCAAGATGCCCGTTCCACAAAGAATGAGTTTTCTTGTGGCACAGGCATCTTGCCTGTTCCTAAGCAAGTTATTGAGAATGGTGTCAGATGTGAGTTAAAACCGACGGCAACAGTGAAGCAACTTGATAAAGGGGAGTTTAGCCGTGAGTCGGGGATTGAAACCGCCGGCCCTAGATTGGACAAGTCCAAGGTATTTTGGATTAGAACTATTGCCTGCGGCATTTTGACTGTGGGTTTATTTAGTTGCGCTCAAACCCAGACCAATAGCCTCTCTCCAGAGGCAGATGCTAAACCGAAGGTAGTTGCTACCAGCACAATTATTGAGGATTTGACCGATCGAGTAGCGGGCGACGAAATTCAGCTAACAGGAATTTTGCAGCCGGGAACCGATCCTCACGTTTACGAACCGGTGCCAAAAGATTCTCAAGCTTTAGAACAAGCTAACTTAATTTTGTATAACGGTTACAATTTGGAGCCGGGATTAATTAGGATGATGAATGCCGCCGGAATTAAGGCACGGAAATTAGCAGTGGGGGAAGTTGTCAAGCCTTTGCTATTGAATAAAGAAGGCAATACCGTACCCGATCCGCACGTTTGGGGAAATGTGGAAAATGCAGTTCAAATGGTGGAAGCGATTCGGGATGCGCTAATCGAACTGTCGCCGGAAGATCGGGAGAAGTTTACGCAGAATGCTGTGAAACTTACTGAAGAGTTAAAACGCTTGGATAGTTGGATCGAACAACAGATTAAAACTATTCCCGAAAATCAGCGCAAATTAGTCACAAGTCACGATGCTTTTCAATATTACAGCCGCGCCTACGGATTGGGAAGTCCTAACAGTTTGATCGGGATTAGTACCGAGGAACAGCCGAGCGCTCAAACGGTGCAAAAGTTAGTAGAATCGGTCAAAGCTGCGGGAGTTCCTGCTATTTTTGCCGAAACTACAATTAACCCGCAACTGATTAGGACAGTAGCGGAGGAAGCGGGGGTGAAATTGGCGGCGCAGCAACTTTATTCCGATTCGATTGGGGCACCCGGAAGCGAGGGCGATTCTTATGTGAAAATGATGTCGGCTAATACTCGCGCCATCGTCGAAGCTTTGGGGGGGAAATACACGCCGTTTGAAGTTAGCAAGTAGTAAGTATGGCGCGTCAATCGATTTTAGATTTTAGATTTTAGATTTTAGATTGAAGCCTTGACCCCACGGATAAATTGGGGGGCGTGTTTATCGGATACAGGTTTTCTATTTCTGGACGGATGAATCCGGGGGCTTGTATCCTGATGCTTTCGGTCATCCTTGATTCCCAATCTAAAATCTAAAATCTAAAATCTAAAATAGTCTGACGCACCTACAATTTTCAGTTTACCTGCTTCGACAAAATTAAATTGAGCACGTTCAATTCGTTGGAACTTAAAAGATATTTATCTGTAAAAATCTTTTCTCGACTTTGCTCTAAACTGTAGCTTCTAAACACGATAAATGGGAAATCTCGATACTTGTGTCCGATCGGCATTACACTGTCTACAGGGTAGATCGATCGCACATAAGCCGACAAAATATCCCGAAACCGCCTATCTTCCGGTTCTTCCAGCTTACTGTCAGCAAAATACTCCTGCATTTCCTCCCCGCTGACAAAAGCAAACAGCGGTATGGCATAATAGCGATCGAACTGCTGACTCTGCTCTTCAAAATACTGAGTTTTCTCCACATCGCCGTTGAGAAATTGCAAAAGCTCGATCGCACTTCCTCTGATCGCTGATCGTACATTCTCCGGGTACGACTCACTATCCCTGATTTGATACATTTTGTGCAGCAACTGATTATCTACACACTTCTGAATTTGTTCGCGTAGCCGCATCTGGTATGTTTCCAGCAAATTTTGCTTAGCTAGAGGTACGAGCAACAAACTACCGCAAACATGACCGAGTTCTAAATTATCATAGCTCAACAAACCATCAAGAGGATTGCACTTTTCCAAAAACTTACGATTAAAATCCTCCCGCATTTCCAGATAGGAATCGCCCTTTTGACGAGACTTATCCGAATTTTTCAAAAGAAACTCCCCGCGACCCAAAAGCTCTTCTAAACTCGTATAAACCTCCTTTAGCAACCTATTTCCTCGGATGCTTTCGCTCTTGAGCGTTTTAATTAGAGCCGCCATTTTGCTGCTAAAAGTATCCCCGACTGCGGAAACCGACTTACCGCCAATCGGAATCATCAAAAACTTATCCCTACCCAAATATCCATATCCCACAATCCGCGTCATCACCGCAGTCTTCAGAATTAGCAGTAAATTCAACAAACTCAACTTGCTTTCTTGTAAAGAAAGTTCCGCATCATCAGCGTAATAAACTGCTGTATCAGACAGATAAAAAACCAATTCCTTATCTTCACCATCAAGGGTTTTACCGTTGTCATATTCTCCGCGTCCCCGATAAATCACCTGTATGACTTCCATCAGATTTTTCTCAATCTGAAAGCGGGGAATATCTACTAAAATATGCTTAGTTTTCGGGAAAGATAAGCCGCGACTTCCCGATGCAGTCATAAAAATTACTTTAGCTGTATTTTTGCACTTTTGTATTTGCTCCTTCTCCTCTTCCGAGATATTCGCGTGGACTTCCAGATAATCGGTATAGCGATTAAATTCTCGCTCATTTTGGATTTTATCAATCAACTCCGCCAATCTTCGCTTATCCTGAATGTAGACGATAATTTGTTCAACTCCCGGTATTGCTAACCGCTGATTGATATCCTCAATTATTTGAGACTGTACCCGTTTTACCAAATCATAATTTAGTTTTAAAGAAATAGCTTCAGTGAACTTAACAGCTTCTACAAACACCTTGTAAGTTATCTCTAAACTGCTAGCCGGATAGGAATTCGTATTGATAAGTTTAGCAGCTAATCGTTTAAATTCAAAAGGAATAACTTGTAAAGGCGGGATTTCCTCAGAAGTTTTTGGGAGCTTTTTGAAATAGATTTTATCCGGTTCCGGCGAGGTATCATCGAGGTGTTGTTTAATCACATCCGGGTCAACTATCGAAGCATCGGCTACAATAATTTTAGTATTAAAACCGTGTTTTGGGTTGTGCAAGTCATATTTGTTAAGCAGCCTACCAATTCCATGCAAAAACTCAACGCCGCCGTCGTCTCCAGTAATTTCATCGATCATAATGAAAATGTGTTTGATGCGGCTGGAGATTTCTTGCATTTTAGGAGAAATGACTGCTTTTTCCCCCTTGTTGTAAGCATCTTGAAATATTTTCTCTAAATGCTGGAGAGTATTTTTTCCGGTTTCTGTCACCTTTAAAGACTGAATGGAAACGGTAGCCACGATATTGTTCGATGTTTTACGATTGATGAGCGAATATATTCCCTCACAAACGCTATTTAGCACTCCATGCTTTTTGCCTATCCTAGGTTTGATTACTGTTTCTCCCTTCCTTTGAAGTTGCGGATGGTGATATTCCTTCCGCTGCATTTCGGCCCTGTTGTTGATGAAGTGGACACTTTTTTGTTGAAAATTTTCGTGATGATTATTTGCCACGTAGTTGACGGTACATTGTCCAAAATTGCTGTCTATAGTATCGGAACTTGAGTTAATGCAAAATAAGCGATTGTCGCACAGCAAACCAGTCTTTTTGTCTCGAAATTTATCGATGATATCTAAGTTGACTTGCTTGCGGGGACTGACGTAAAAGAACAAGAAACCGTCGGTTATATGGGTTTTGAGGAAATCTGCGATCGCAGTTGTTTTCCCAATTCCCGGATTCCCCGTCAAAAAGATATAAGTTTCATCAGATTGCAGTGCTTTGACAATCAATTGAGCGTGAGCATTTCTCAGATGTAATCCGCGATCGATTTGCAAATCATCGGCCAGTTTATCTGATATAATATCTATGGAATTAACAAAATTATCGATCCGCTCTGTATTACGTACAGGTGTAGAACTTTTGCCAATCGTCAACAAATCGCTGACAAACTTTTTGCCATTTTGAAAACTGCGAGCTGCGTTGAGTTGAATCGTATCTAAAACATCGCCGCGAGCATCGTTAATCTCTTTATTTTTCGCTTCCTGCTGGTAGATTTTGGCACAATTCGCCAAGATGTCAATTTTATCACTGCGGAGGGAAATTGCGCTAATTGTGCGATCGCTATAACCGACAACATTCAACAACACCTCAGCACCATCAGGAATCATACCAGTCGTTTGCAGAAAACCGTAGAAGCTGTGAGCGTAGCTACCAGCCTGAATCAACTTAGCGCTTTCCTTATCCTTATACTTAAAAGCCGTAAAATAGCGGTTTAAACCCTCCGAAAAGTCAATACCTAAAGTGCTAGTATCGATTCGCAGATTAGAAAAAACACTTTTCGATCGCAAATAGCTAATTTCTCTGAGCAAAGACTTCCGCATCACCTCTATTTCGTTGAGATTATCGACTTTTTCCGAAGTCAACGGAGGAGTAAACACAGACAAATCAACGCACAGAATTCTAAAATCCTTACCATTTTGCAACAAAATCAGGGTATCAGCTTGCAAAAACTCGCCTTTTTTCTTGTAGCGGCGGATGTAGGAGTTAATCTCATCGTCTGAGAAATTTGGTTGCGCTGTTTCAAACTGAGATAATACCTTCTTAAACGCTTTAAAAACTTCTGTCTCATCGTCATTCTGGGTTCTAATACTGTTAGCACAACTCAAACTGCACTGAAAATACAAGATTTGCGATAACCTTAAAGTCCAGCCCGTAGATGTGAGGTACTCCCGGAAGAAATTCAACCCACCAATAAAGCCTTTTTGGAGAAAAAATAGACTCCACTTCTCAACAATTTTAGCATCCAAACTACCGAGGAGATTAGCTTCCCTAGTTATTTCCGCCATCATCTTTGGCAATTCTAGTTTCTGCAAATCGAGACGGTAGGAATCTCCGAAATTGTGAGCTATATTTTCACGCTGAATATACGCCAGAATCCCAATATTAAATCCCACCTCAAACAGCCGCCCAAAATCTTCACCAATCATGATTAATACCTCCATCATCCACATTCAAGACTTCTCTTACTTTATTCAAAAATGCCAGGGAATTAAAATCTGCACTACCGCCAGCATGACTAAATACAGACAAAGCACCCACCGATTCATCACCGATAATCTGCTCGTAGGGATCAAGTTTAAAACTCAGATTTTTCTTGCGAGCTTCATAGCGATAAAAGTGAAAGATTGTTAAATAATGTAGCAAAGTATCTTTAATTGCACCGTCGTAAATCAACCCTTGGTGAATGTCTTGGTCATCCAGAATACCTTCGTATATATGCAACAGCGTCGAGTAGGAAATCACACCGTTATAAAAGTTCTTTTCCTCCTTGACTTTAATTCCGTTAAACAAGTTTAAAAACATCACAGCTTGCTGACTGGTATCTGCAAACAAGCTTTCCAGCTCCATTGCATCCTGAATGTAAAAAGATTTTTCCCTATCGCCTAGGAAACTGCGGACATAGTATTTATCAAAAAACATCGGATAAATTTTGATATCTCGTCGCTCTCCCTTCAAAGTTCGGAGCAATTTTTTTGACATGAAAGACAATTCCTCATCTTCCTCAGTCTGAGTAATATGCAGCGTACTCATGTAAGGTGCTTGCGAAATATATGCGAAATTCCGATATCCTTGCTGATAAAGCTGACTCATTGCATCTTCAAGGATTAACGGCTCAGAATAAAGACGGCTGACACTGTAATTCTCGGAAAGTGTTTTCAGCATTTCGACTTGAATTGTACTGTCATCTAGACGATTGATTCCGACAATTTCTCCGATTAAGCTGGCTTGTCTTTGGAAGCGGTTTTGATTGCTTCTTTTCGCATCACTATCCCGGCTGGAAACGACAATAATTGCCAATTTATCCAACTCAGGAGCTAGCTGTACATCATTGAATCGAAACTTTTTAGGAAGGATTGAATACAGGGAACTCAAACCGTTACGAATTGTGTAACCATTGGGCGTTTTTCTAATCCGAAATCCTTGAGAAGTTGAGCGTTGTTTTTCACTCAAAATATGAGACAATGTTTTAGAAAGGTTAGCCATAAACACTTCTGACGGCGAAGGGTGATTGTGGTCGCCTTCGTGGAGCCTCACCATCGGAATAAACAAGTTGTCCGCAGCACTTTCGAGCAATATCCTCAGACAGATATAGGACAGCAGCAACATGGTAAACTTATACACAAAAATTGCTGCAGGTTGTAAACCTTTATCGCCGCAGTCTAGTCGTCTATCGTCATAGGGAAACACAACTAATTTGGTCTGAAAATGTTTTTCGTAGATTTCTCTAGAGCGAGGGGCTTTAGGTGCAGAAAGTACAGGCAAAACATCGACACCTTTGATATTATATTCCATGCTGAAATTTTGGCGTTCATCAGTTGGGAAATACCGGACATCTTCGATGCTGATATTGACGGGTAGCTGACAAATAGATTTTTCATCGACACTAGGTTCTTTGACGGTAATATAATGAAGCGTTTGCTTGTAATTTCGCTCCATAATGTCATTAAAAAATTTACCATTCGTCAAAATATTGTCAATATCTTCTACCAGACCTATTTTGAGGTTTACGTGTCGCGTTTCTGTGCGGGTTGGTAAAATTGTTTGACGCTCCAGAAAGCCTTTTAGCATTCTTCTCAGATGCGTAATTTTGTGTTTTATGTTAAACTGATTAAGCCCTTTAATAAAGTTGCGAAAAAGCTCTTTTTTTTGCTCATCGTTAGAACCTTGCAAAACGGGCAAGACTCTTTGTTCAAATAGGGTTCTAGGCTGATGATTTAGTTCAGATTCCGGGTCGTAATTTTGTGCTAGTGGGTCATTGCGGGAAGCCAGCACAAAATAGTAGAGCAATGCTATTTTTAACAGTTTGCGGACGAAGGTTTCGGGATGATAATCCTCATCAAATTCTGCTTGATGTTCTTCACTGTCGGGATTTAGCAGGTTCAGATAATACTCAAATACATCTTTTCCACCGCGCGCTTGAACTGAGTTATCAAATTTGATTTTGAGGCCAAAGATAAACTTACGCTCGTTACGAGAATTGTCCGTACTTTCTCCCAAGTAACCTGATACAATGGGAATAATTGGCAGTGCATCTAAAAATTCGGATCGGGCAAATATCTCTCGATAATTAACTCGAACACCAGCATAATTAACTTCGTACTCGCCATCGGATTTAGTTGGGTCGTTGATGTATTCTTCTATCAATCTGATGCGGCGAATCAAGTCTTCTAAATAGATGATGCCTACAGTATCTTTGCTGCTAGCGCGGATGTGTTCTAGCAGGTATTCCAAGTAGGTTATTTTAGCTTCTTTTTGAATTTTGCCGAGAGTTTCTTTGTCTACGAGTCGGATTAATTTGTGAAAATCCGAGTCAGGATTTTTAACCATCTCATCAAGACGGTGGTTAAGGTCTTCTTTCTCACTGCTAGTCTCGGCATTTTCATTGATATAATTTTGTAAACCCTGCTTGAGTTCTTGTTCAAAAATATCCGTATTTCGGACGGTAACGGTCAATTTGTGCAATTTTAAAGCTGCATGGCTTCCAGTACCTCGGCTTTCCAAAGTTAGCCTTTCTTTTTCTAAAGAAGGGTGGCGGGTGCCAAAATCGTATTTAAAGCCTAACTCTTGGCCGCTTCCCCGAAAAGATGGTGAGTCTAAGGGACTAATCAAATTAGCGACAAACCTTTCAATCGAGGTATTTTGAGGAAGTTTAAATTCTAGTTGGTGCCGCAAACACTGTTGAATCTGCCTAATTTCACTGCCAAAATGCTCTTCTATTTCCGGCGGAAAATTAACAGTGGCAGAATCTGCTTGGCGTTCAAAAGAACCCAAGGGTTGCCGCACTTGCTTGTTGGAAACATCGGCAGCAATGGCATCAATATCAATTAGCAAGCGGCGGCTGTCTTCTGATACGCTAAACGGATTTTTAGTCTGCAATGTTTCTAAAATCTTGTCCAGCAAATCGCCATAGTCCACTGGAACTAAATCGCTGTCATCCAATCTTAAGATGTTCACCCTGTTAACCCCTTCAAAAAGCTTGAATCCACTCTTTCACGTCGTACTCAGTCCAAACCCCATTTACCCAATAAGGATCGGATTCCACCAATTGTCGCACGGCCGCCTCATCTTCCGCTTCGTAAATTGCAAAAACTTTTGTTAAATCTTTTGTTGGCCCGATCGTACTTAACACGCCCGATTCCTTCTGCTTAGCCAATCCAGCCAAATGAGCGTCTCGAAACGGAGCGCGTTTTTCTAGAACGTCTTCGCAGTAACTTCCCCACATCACATATTTGGTCATATTTTTTAGCCTTAGATGAATTTGTTTAAAAGTTATTGTACAATAAGAGTAAGAGGATTTAACTAAAATTTTAAGAATAAGATTAATGAACCGCAGAGGGCGCAGAGGGCGCAGAGGAAGAGGGGAAAGAGAGAGGTTTGTTGGAGAGGAGGAGAAATTTATTACTTAAATGGTTGGGGAGATGTTGCGGCCATTGGTGTTAATTTAACGCTTTTTCCCTGAGTCCGGCAGGGGTTGAAACCCCCGTTTCAAAGCTGAAGTCCTCTCAAGAGGACTGAAGAGTTCATTAGTTAGCAATTATGCACTTTAGACGGCCTCGTAGCAAAAATTTGAGATTCTTCGCTTTGCTCAAAATGGCAAATTTACCTTGTAATCCGTAAGTCTTGTTAGTCCTCTTGAGAGGACTTTAGCTTTGAGCCAGGGAATTCATTCCCTGGCGGTTTCCATTGGTGAGTAGCGGCCTCTTTAGCTTCTCAAACTAACGCCGAATTTCTCAACTAAAACATCGCGCACTTTTTGTTGTGCCGGTTCGACATCGGTTTCGCTCAAAGTTCGATCGCCCGCGCGGTAAATTAACCGAAAAGCCAAACTCCGCTGTCCCGCCGGTACGTTGTCGCCCCGATATTCGTCAAACAATTCCACCGAATCCAGCAAACTACCCGCGGCCTTTTTCATCGCACTCTGCATATCTACAACCGGAACTTCAACCGGTGCGAAAAATGCAATGTCTCTGTCAGAAGCGGGGAAACTCGAATAACCAGCGAATTTGCGAGTTAAGTTGCTCGATCGCCCTAACTCACCCAACAGCACGGCTAAATCTAATTGAAACACGTAAACCTGCTCAGGCAAATCCTTTTCTTGCTGCAATTGTGGGTGCAACTGTCCAAAAACTCCTAAATGTTTCCCGTTTAACGATAACGCAGCCGTGCGGCCCGGATGCAAGCGTGTATTCGAGGAATCGCTTTGATATTCCACCGACAAACCCAACTCCTGAAACGCGCTTTCTAAAACCCCCTTAGCTTCAAACCAAGTCAAAGGTCGATCGCGCCCTCCTTGCTGCCATTTCCACACAGTCGGATCGCCGCCGATAATCCCCGCCACTGCATCGGCTTCCTTCATTGCATCCCCATCTTTCCAGAAAATGCGGCCGACTTCAAAACCGTTTAGTGCGCCATTTCCCTGTTCCAAATTGTACTGAAAAGCATCAATCAAACCCGACAGCATTTCTGTCCGCAAAGCTGAATACTCCACAAACAGCGGATTCGCCAGCACCACCTGATTATCCCCCTCAGTTTTCACCAAAGAATAGTGCATCAACTCCGTCAAACCAGCCGCCCGAAAAGCCGATCGCACATTCCGAATTGCCGCGTATTCTGGTGACAAATAACCTGGTTCCGTTTTGCTGGGCAAAGTATCGCAGAAATTGTCATAACCGTGGAGTCTGGCAACTTCTTCAATTAAATCGATTTCCCTTTCTAAATCGCGGTAGCGGTAAGGAGGAACAGTTATCGCAAACACCCGTTCTTTTTCCGTTGGAACAACTTCGCATCCCAAAGCTGTGAGAATATTTTTCACCTCTTCCGGTTCCAGATATTTAGAACCGCCCGTTTGTCCTCTTTTCAACTGCCCCAAAACCAGATTTACTCGGTCTAAACGCAATTCGAGCGATCGCGAAAAACTCAAATCCTCGCCCGAACTCGCCGTTTTCTGCACCGTCGCCGTGCCTCCAGCCAACTCCAAAATCAGGGCAACAGCGCGGTTGCAAGCCGTCGTCAAAGCCGCCTGATTCACCCCCCGCTCGTAGCGGATCGATGCCTCGCTCCGCAGGCCTTGAGCGCGCGCAGAACGGCGAATCGTTGCCTGGTCAAAAATCGCTGCTTCCAGGACTAAATTTTGCGTTCCTTCGTGAACTTCCGTATCTTCGCCACCCATTACCCCAGCTAAGGCAACAGGTTTGTCGCTAGCAGTAATTAACAGATTTTGTGCTTGCAAATTGCGGTTTTGTCCGTCCAAGGTTTTGAAGGATTCCCCTGTTTTGGCAAAGCGGACGCCGATGCTGATATCTTGAGTACCAGTGAAAGATTGCAGGCGATCGCGATCGAAAGCGTGCAGCGGTTGTCCCCATTCCAATAAAATGTAATTAGTCACGTCAACCACATTATTAATTGGCCGCACTCCCGCCGCCTGCAACCGCTGCTGCAACCAAGCTGGAGAAGCAGCAATTTTCACACATTCAATTGCCGTGCCGATGTAAATCGGGCATCCTTGCGGTTCGGATATTTCTACTGCCAAACCAGGAGTTTCTTTGCCCTCAATCGCCACACCATTCGCTTCGGGAATTCTCAAACTCGCGCCAGTCAGCGCCGCCACTTCCCGCGCTACACCCACCATGCTCAAAGCGTCAGCACGGTTGGCAGTTGCTGTCAAGTCTAAAATCACATCATCTAAACCCAAAAGTGGGCGAATATCGCTGCCCAATTCGGGATTTTCTAACTCAAAAATGTGAATGCCGGCTGACTCTTTAGATAGTCCCAATTCTGCCAGAGAGCAAATCATTCCTTCGGAAGGAACGCCCCGCAATTTAGCAGGTTTAATCTTTAAATCAATAGTCGATAAATAAGTTCCGACAACAGCGACAGGCACGTAAATGTCTGCCCTAGCGTTGGGTGCACCGCAAACAATATTCAAAGCTTCTGAAGAGCCGACATCGACTTGACAAACTCTCAATTTGTCTGCATTCGGATGCTGTTCGCAGGCGATGATTTTGCCCAAAACTACGCCGCTTGCCCACGGCCGGCGGTCTTCGATTTCTTCAACTTCAAAGCCTGCCATTGTCAGGGTTTCGGCTAATTCTTCCGGCGATATCGCCACATCCACCAATTCCTGCAGCCACTTTAGAGAAATACGCATAATTTAGTCAGTAGTTAGTTGTCAGTGCTCTGTAGTTATTAGTCATTAGTCGGCGCCGACGGGCTACGACTTTTGAGTCCCAGAATTTATTCGGGAAAGCTTTTCATAGCATACAAATTCAATTTTGTCAAGACTGTTATGGTACACATCAGCAAAAACTAGGGATCTGCCCAAAGGTCGATGGCTACTGGGGGATGAGTAGCATTCTTATTCAGAGAATGAGGTATGCTAGATACATCTAACAACGCAAAAAGCACTTAAGTTTAGAAAGACTTTACACAAAAAAGCACAACTTTAGCAAGTCTTTAAACTATCTTCAAGGATAATCAACCGAAAACACTCAAACCAGCGAGATAATCAAAATAGGGAAAAGATATTGGCTTAAAAGACTTAGGTGCAATTCCAATTCGCGATCGAAGGCACGGTTTGCCGAAAACTGATAGATTAGTATGTCTACCAGAAGCAGGAACCAGCTATTTGTGCAGTCGAGCGACGCTGACAAGATCAGAACAACATAGGCAAACTCAATCAATATGAGCTACTGCGTAAATCCGGGCTGTCCCCATCCTCAAAACCCTGCTGACTCTATTCTCCAGTGTCAGACGTGCGGTGCGCGGTTATTGCTGCGCGCTCGCTACCGAGTTATTGAACCGTTAGGACAAGGAGGTTTTGGAGCTACATTTCTGGCAAAAGACATCTCATTGCCCGGTCAACCGAGTTGTGTAGTCAAGCAACTGCGACCCAGTAGTTCGTCGCCGCGAGTTTTAGAAATGGCGCGGGAATTATTTAAGCGAGAGGCAAAAACCCTGGGTCAACTGGGCGACCACCCGCAAGTACCGAGGCTGCTAGACTATTTTGAAACGGAACAGCAATTTTACTTAGTTCAAGAGTATGTTAAAGGCTCGACTTTGAAACAAGAAGTCAAGCACTCAGGCCGTTTCAACGAATCGGATGTTAAAAATTTTCTATTAGAAATTCTGCCAGTAGTGCAATATATCCACAGCCAAGGAGTAATTCACCGAGACATCAAACCCGCAAATATTATTCGCCGAGTTCAAGACGGGCACTTAGTTCTGATTGATTTCGGAGCGGTAAAAGACCAAGTTAGCCAAACAATATTATTAGACCCCGCCGACCAAAGCGCCAACACGAAATTTTCAGTCGGCACATTTAGTTTTGCTCCGCCGGAACAAATGGCGCTGCGGCCGATATTTGCCAGCGACATCTACGCGGTGGGGATGACTTGCTTGTACTTGTTGACAGGAAAGTCGCCCAAGGATTTAGATTTTGATGGAGTAACCGGCGAAATTGTTTGGCAGCCCCACGTTCAGGTAAGCGCATATTTTGCGCGGATTCTCGAAAAAATGCTGAAGCCGATGGTTGGCCACCGCTTCCAATCGGCAGCAGATGTCCTCAGAGCTCTCTCTGGCGAATTTGAAGACCCAAGTCTTGTCGATGGCTTGGCAACTCAATTCAACGGCTCTTCTCGTACTGTTGAAGAACCGACAATATTTAATGACGAGGGTTCTTCGTGGTCACCGCCGAGGAGTAAAATTAATCAAGATTTACGATCGAACCACACTCGCGCTGGTAGAACTTCCTTCGGCCAATCTGGGAACACAGGGATGCAGCCCCGAGTTTCCCGGACTCTGGCTGAGTCAGGCAGAACTTTTGGAACGGTTGGACATTCTAGCGGCAATTTAGCAGCGTCAAAGGTATCGAAAGTTGCTCCTAAGTGGGACACCAACAGCTTGCGAGCGGCATATTTTAAAGGCAAGCGCGATTTTGCTGACTGCGAACTGTCTGGCCTGCAACTGCAAAAATTGCAGTTAGCGGGAAGTAATTTTTATCAGGCTAGGTTGGTGAAGGCAAATTTGCAAGCAGCGGATTTGTCGGGGGCGAATTTGGGTCACGCCCGGTTAATTCAGGCGAATTTGCGAGATGCTAATTTGACTGAGGCTTATTGCAGCACTGCCAATTTTGAAGGGGCGGATTTCCGAGGTGCTGACTTGACGGGGGCTTATTTGACTAAGGCGAATTTGCGGGGAGCAAATTTGTGCGGGGCGAATCTTACCAACGCTACAGTTTCTGACGAACAACTGGCAATGGCAAAGACCAATTGGCTTACTGTTAAGCCGGATGGTAAGCGGACTTTTGGATTTTAAGAAGTCATGAGTCATCAGTCATCAGTCATTAGTCATTAGTCAGAAGAGGGAAGATAAAAAATGCTCCCACTCTCCCACTCTCCCACTCTCCCACTCTCCCACTCTCCCCCTCTCCCACTCTCCCTCTCTCCCCCTCTCCCCTACTTCCCACTCCCCCAGTCAGGTGAGTCGTCAGGAGGAAGTTCGATCGCCGATCGGCCGCCTAAATTAAAAACTAGGAATGGAGGATTCGATCGCACCTAAACATGAAACTGCTCAACCGCCGCACTCGAACGCTTCTGTACACCGGCATCCTGGCGCTGGCCTACTTTGTTACCGGAAAACTCGCAGCGTCGATGCTGGGACTGGTGAAAGCCGAAGCCTCCCCCGTGTGGCCGCCCGCCGGTATTGCTCTAGCGGCACTGCTACTGCAAGGGCGACGGATGTGGCCGGGAATTGTCCTCGGTTCAGTGCTGTTAAACTCTACCGGCGGTGTACCGTCGGCTGTCATTGCCACATCGGCCTTTAGCGTCACCCTGCAAGCGCTGGCTGGAGAGGCTTTGCTGACTTGGAGCGGATTTTCTACTAAACTCGATCGACTGCGAGATGTTCTGGCTTTAGTAGCGGGCGCTGTCATCGGGTCTACTTTACTAGGCTCTATCCTCGGCAACTTGGGTACGTGCATTTTTGGTTGGGCTCAGTGGAGCAATTTCTCTCGCAACTGGTGGACTACGTGGCTGGGAGACGGTATGGGAATTTTGATTGTGACGCCTGTGCTCCTGACTTTGAACCACGCGGTTAACAGTTTTAAATTTCCACTCAAACTGAGATGTTTCATTATTCTCAATTACTTGTTTAGGAACAGGCAAGATGCCTGTTCCACAAGAGATGAATTTTCTTGTGGAACAGGCATCTTGCCTGTCCTTGATAATGGTGTAAAATGTGAGATAAAACCTGGGATTATTTCAAGTTTAAAAACATTTTTTAACTGGGACAGTTACCCATCACAAGTTACAAATTATCCCAGGAGATTTTCGGCAAAGTCAAACCGCTATAATCTTCTATTTTTAATTGTTAATTATTCCGAAATCGCGCTCTGGCTGACTCTCTTGCTGAGCGTGAGCTGGCTGTTTTTTTGCTCAAAAACACAAGCGGCGATCGCTCTGTATCCGCTGGAGTATCTGCCTTTTCCTCTGATAGTTTGGGCCGCTCTGCGGTTTCAACCGGCAGGAGCGATTTTTGCTTATTCGATCGTCTCTTACATCGCGATTTGGGGAGCAGTACAGGGAGGCGGCCCGTTTTTGGCCAAAAGCGATAATCTCAAACAGGCGGTTTTATTTTTACAAGCTTTTACCGGTACGATCGCCCTTGTGGCTCTGATGTTGGCCGCCGCCGTAGCAGAACGCCAGCAAGCGCTGGTGGAGGTGCGCCGCACGGCGGCCCGGCTGCGCGATCGCGAAGCTAGTTTAGCCAACGCTCAGCGCATCGCTCAGTTGGGAAATTGGGATTTAAATTGCGCCGCCCTCACAGCAACTTACAACTGCCAAGAATCCGCAGAACATCATATATCCCATATCGAATTGCGGTGGTCAAACGAACTTTACCGCCTCTTGGGTTTTGCTCCTGGAACTGTCAAACCGACACCATCCGTTTTTTTGCAAGCTGTACATCCAGAAGACAGAGAATTGGTGGCGCGATCGCAGCGCCAAGCTATGTTGGAACGCCAAGCCTATTGCATTAACTACCGAATTGTGCTGCCAGATGGCTCCGAACGCACTGTCTGCGAACAGTCGGCAATTGAGTCAGGGGCGATCGCCGCCACAGTCCAAGACGTTACCGAACGCCACCGCGCGGAAACCGCTTTGCGGGCGTCCTCCGATCGCGATCGCTTGCTCTCAGAAATCGCCCTGCGAATTCGCAACTCCCTCGACCTCGAAGAAATTCTCAACACTACTGTTGCCGAAGTCCGGCAATTTTTCAAGGCAGACCGCGCTTTCATCGGTATTGTGGACACGGACGGGGTAAATCTTCCTAGCCCGGTGTACGGTAAGGTTGTGGCTGAGTCTGTGGGAGGCCAATGCCGTTCTCTTTTGGGGTGGGTACTCGCTGACGAGAATCAGCTAGAAAACCAGAAAACTTTTTATGCTAACAACCGCGTCCGAGCTATCTCCGATACTGCTAGCGTTCAACAGAGCGTTCCAATTGCCCAATTGTACAGCGATTATCAAATTAGAGCGACGTTAAATGTGCCGATCTTCCTGGGGGATGAATTGTTCGGGATCTTGGCCGTCAACCAGTGTTCCGGGCCCCGCCAGTGGCAGGAATTTGAAATTGATTTGTTGGAAAAACTCGCTACCCAAGTGGCGATCGCCCTACAGCAAGCCCAACTTTTGCAGCAGGTAAAAGCTCTCAATGCCAACTTGGAATCTCAAGTGGAGGAACGCACCCGCCAACTACAGCAAAAAATGCACGAGTTGCAAGAAAGCAACCGCCTGAAAGACCTATTTTTGCACGCAGTTTCTCACAATCTCCGCACTCCTGTTATGGGAATGTTAATACTGCTGAAAAATTTGCTCAACAAATCGCCCTCTGACTCTCTACAAGATGTTCCGGTTTCTCGATCGATTTTGCAGCGCATCGTTCAGGCCAGCGAACACCAGTTGACTATGGTTAATACCCTGCTCGACGCTCACGCTAGCGAGGTGAAAGGGATTGTTCTCCATACTGTACCGCTGCATTTGCCGTCTTTAGCTTCAGCCATTGTTGCCGATTTAGAACCGATGCTGGCCAAAAATCAAGCAACTTTGACGTTTGAAATTCCGGCGGATTTGCCACAAGTCAATGCCGATCGCCAACACTTGCAGCGGGTGCTAGAAAATCTGTTGACTAATGCTATTAAACACAATCCTCCGGGAGTCAATATAACTTTTAAAGCCGAGGTAATTGAAGTTGAAACAGCGCTAAGTTATGAAGAAAATTCCCAGGCTTTAACATCTCCAACTACTCAGATTGCCCGCTGTATCGCTAACCGGATACCTGCTGCGGGCGATCTGAGTAGGATGGGCGAAACCACCCAGAAAAATCAGGAAACCCTGGCCAAATTCAACCTCGACGGCAGTTGCAAAATGCCCCGCTATCAGGGCCAAATTGGCAATATCGGCAGCAAATTGCCAGGTGTCACCGTAAAAATGGTTCGCTGTACTGTAACAGATAATGGAGTGGGAATCAGCGCCAAACAGCGGGAATCTTTGTTTGAACTTTACGTTCAAGACCCTAATAGCCGACAATTAACAGGGCTGGGTTTGGGCTTGTACCTCTCCAAGCAAATTATCAAAGCTCACGGCGGCTCGATCGGCGTCGAAAGCACTCCCGGCGGTGGTTCGACTTTCTGGTTTTCGCTACCTGTTGTCAACTCGGACGATCGATCTTTCTCAATCTAAAATCTAAAATCTAAAATCTAAAATGGTATGAACTCTTTGGGCAAGGCAAAATCTGTTCAGGCGTTAACGGTTTACGAGGTGTGGCGCGATCGCTTCCTCCGAGATCGCCTGCGCCCTGCTGTCGGAATTGCCATCTTTTTTGCTTTCAGCATAACGGTCTATTTTATGGGCGAAAGATTCTTCGCTCGCCAGGAGTTTGAAAGTGTTTATTTGTACACGAGCGCTGCTGTAGAGTTGGGTTTGTTGACCTGTTTTGTGTTGCAAAAAACCTCCTTCGGACAGCGCTATCCCGGTTTGCTATTTTTGGGTTTTTCGTGGTCGCTGACGGTGGTTGTACAGATTGGGCTAGCTGTCGCACAAGCTGGGGAATTACCAATTTTTACCTGGAGTTTAGCGTTTCTCATCCAAGCTACGCTGATGCCCGTCCGCTGGCGCCTCCACCTAATTTCTCAACTCGGCGTTTTGTTTTGCCACGTCGGGATAAATTTGGTTTTAAATCTAAGTTTTGCTAAGTATACTCCTTTTAAGTTGACCGGGTTTTACTTATATTTGTTTTGGTTTTGTTTGATTTGCGATTTGTCGGTTTATTGGTACGAATGTCTGCAACGGAAAGAGTTTAGTACCAGGCGTGAGTTGGAATCTGCTTACCAGCAGTTGGAGGTGGCGGAGGCGAAGTACCGCAGCATTTTTGAGAATGCGGGCGAGGGGATTTTTCAAAGCACTCCCGATGGTCGTTATATTACTGCCAATCCAGCTTTGGCGCGGATTTACGGCTGCGATTCCCCGGAAGAAGTGACGACAAAGTTTACTGATATTGAGCGGCAGTTGTACGTCGATCCGGCTCGCAGAAATGAGTTTTTGCGATCGATCGAGGAAAGCGGCACAGTATCGGATTTTGAATCTAAAATTTACCGCTGTGACGGCAGTATTGTCTGGATTTCCGAGAAGGCGCGGGCGGTACGGGACAGCAGCGGCGCCCTGCTTTATTATGAGGGTTTAATTGAGGATATCACGCAGCGCAAACAAGCACAAGAATCGCTACGGCTGTTTATCCACGCTCTTTCTCACGACTTGCGAAACCCGGTAGCGGGAATGTTAATGGTACTGAAAAATTGGCAAACGAAAACCGGGGATTCGATCGCAATTCCCCGTTCTATTTTGGAGCGGATGATTCAAGGTAGCGAGCAGCAATTGCGCTTGATAAATTCGCTGTTGGAAGTTCACGCCGGGGAATTGCGCGGTTTGGTTTTGCACTGCGAATCGGTTGACTTGAAAGCGATAGTTGAAGCGGCTGCGACAGATTTGGAACCTTTAATGAATGAGGGTAAAGCTACTTTTAAAAATTTAGTACCGGATGATTTGCCAGCCGTGAATGCGGACAAAACTCAGTTGTGGCGTGTGTTCTCTAATTTAATAGCTAATGCTTTGAAACACAATTTTCCGGGACTGAATTTAACTGTTTCTGCTCAAGTAATCAATGCGGAAAAATTAACTATAAATCAAAGCACAGCAAAACAAAACATCGACAAATTACCGATTACTAATCCACAATCCCCCATTACCAATTCCCAATCCCCAATCCCCAATCCCGGAAGTAGGATGATTTACTGTACCGTGAAAGATGACGGGGCGGGAATATTGCCGGAACAGTGCGAACATCTTTTTGACCTTTACGTTAGGGGTTATGAATCCCGACACTCCGTCGGTTTGGGTTTGGGTCTATATCTTTGTCGGCAAATTATTGGTGCTCACGGCGGCCAAATTGGGGTAATTAGCACTCCCGGTGCTGGGGCAAGTTTTTGGTTTACTTTGCCGCTGGCTGAGAATTTTAGGTAATTTTTTGGTATTTTAAATTACATTTAATCTAGCAATTGTGCCAAATATTTAGAACGTTATTAATTGCTGAAACCATTGCCAAATATGCTTCTTCGTTCTGCAGTGGCTATACTTGTGTTGTGCCGTCGCAGGTTCTTTTTGAGTGGTTCAAGCCAAATCTATCGCTCGGAATATTTCGATCGGACTATTGATATTAATTTAAAACCGTGGTATAGTTACCGAAATGTTTTTAAATAAAAAATAAATTTCCGATCTTCACATTTTCTTTAGAAACATCATTTAATCTAGAAAATCTCTAAAACTAGATAAAAAATATGCAATTTATGTTTATCGAGCAAAGCTCTGAAAATACAGCTAAGTACGACTCAGCTAAGTACGACTCAGCTAAGTACGACTCAGCTAAATATAACGAGCGGTCGTTCTCAACTTTAATTCGGACTCTCCGTCTTTCCCAAGGTTACTTTTCTTTCGTTTTAGTCAACTGCAACTCGCTGGCTTTGCGGCAGCAAATAGTCGATCGACTGCAAGTAAATTGTCCCGTGAAACCGCGACAACTGTTTTTGCCCAAATCGGCGACAACTCTCTACACGACAATCGCAGCAGAAATAGACGGGGAACAGCCTCCAGCTTTAATGCTCCTCGGTTTGGAATCAGTGGAGCCGATCGATCGATTGCTCGTTTCTACCAACCTATTATGCAGCGAATTCAGCAAAACATTTTCGTTTCCTCTCGTCTTTTGGGTGACGGATGAGCTCCTGAGAAAAATCATTCGCACCGCCCCAGATTTATACAATCGGATGACGACAATTAGATTCATCAGTAATTAGTAATCAGCCCATCGATTTTAGATTTTAGATTTTAGATTTTAGATTTTAGGTTTTTAACCGTCAACAGTCAATAGATTTTAGATTTTAGATTTTAGATTTTAGATTTTTAACAGTCAACTGTCAACTGTCAACTCTCAACAGTCAACAGTTAAATTCCGCTTCCCACATCTGGACTAATTCTCGCGCCGCCGCAGTTCCCTCAGCAGGAAAACTTGCCAAAAAGTCTTTATCAGCCCCCACGTCGTAAGGCCCTTCCTTAAACTCCAAAATCACAGTATCCTGTGTCAAAGCTACTAACGTGTGAATAGTGCCCTCTGGCAGTTCGACAGCGCGAGTTGGGCCCGCCGCGCTGACTCGCAACGATCGCAGGATTTGACCGTTTTCGTTCAAAATAACAATACCGACTTCTCCTTGAATCACCACAAAAAACTCAAAACCGTTAAAAGCAGGCGGGCGCAGGTGTTGGTGAGGGCGGACGTAAGTGCCCGGTTGCAGCACGTTGACAAACCGCTGCACTTTTTCAGACAAATCATGGAAATTATAATTTTGTCGCTGGCGGGGACTGCGGCGGGAGGAAGCGGCAACTTCGTCTAGCAATTCTTGCGTCAGCAATTTGATCGGAGGGGACTGCACAACAGATATCCTGTATTTAATAGTTTTTGAACAAATGGGCTAGTCTGGGATCATCGTTATCAGCATCTCTTGACACATGGAAATCGCAACTCAGGTGCGTATCACTAAGGCAATGCGTTTGTCAAGTATCTTTAGAAAAAGTATTAGCCCGATCGCCCTTTTGACTATTCTAGTCTGCGCCAATACCGTTTTTGCGTCTGAACCGACGGCGGCACTGTTGGTTCAGCAGCAATTCTCACAGCAGCAACTTAAAGAAGAAATTCGCGATCGAGTTCAAGAAGAAGTTGACATTGCCTTCGGGCGCACGGCGGTACTGCTTAACGGGCTGGTAATTGCCCTAACTTTGTTTCCGGCAGCAGCCGGAGTCGGGGTTTGGTTTCTGTTGAGCAAATTGTCCAAGCAGACAACAATTGCTCGCCAAGAAATTGAAAGTCTCCATTACGATACAATCTCTCAATTAAAACTATTAATTTCCGACGCTGAAACTATCTTAGGCGAAATTCAACACCAAAATCACTCGGCCGAGGCAGAAACAGACCTTTTATTCCCCGATGCCCAAATTCAAGAATTTGCTCCGGTTAACTATGGCAATTACCAACAGCTATTGACGGCCGCCGACTATGCTAAACAGGGAGATGCTTGTTTCTTTGAAAACCGTTATCAAGATGCGATCGCAGCTTACGATCAGGCTTTGCAAATTCAGCCGGATTTAGCCGATACTTGGAATAACCGGGGAGTAGTGCTCACAAGAATGCAGCGGTATCCAGAGGCGATCGCCTCCTACGAACAAGCTACTACAATTCGTCCGAATTATCCCGACGCTTGGAACAATCGAGGCGTGGTATTGTTGGAGTTGCAGAAGTACCAGGAGGCGATCGGCTGTTACGAACAAGCAATTCAAGCCAAACCCGATTACGCCGATGCTTGGAACAACCGAGGCGTTGCTTTTTCCAAAATGCAGGAGTACGAACAAGCAGTAATTTCTTACAATCAAGCCCTACAAATTAAAAATGATTATACTGACGCTTGGAACAATCGAGGCGTTGCACTCTCCAAATTGCAACAATACGAAGCGGCGATCGCTTCCTACGACAATGCTGCTAAAATCCGACCTGATTTTTACAGAATTTGGTACAACAAAGCCCGATGTTATGCGCTACAAGGTAAAATTGAATTAGCAATTGAAAATTTAAAGCGGGCCCTCAATCTCAATCCGAATGTGTGTAAAGAGTTGGCAAAAAGTGAAGCTGATTTGGAGAAGATTCGCGAACACGACGCATTCAAGCAGTTGATAAGTTAATAGCTGTAATTCTAGGCTGCGTGACCACAAATTATTTCAAATTTATCACTGATGACTAATAAAAGTCACGCGCCGAAAAATTACGCTATCTACATTCGATCTATCAATTCATCAGAAGTCACACAAAGTCTTGTGCTGTCTCGATTACTTTTGCCAATATTACACTTTTTGCAAAGAGTTTGTAGATTACTCATATCGTTAGAACCACCTTTTGAGCGGGGGATAATGTGGTCAACTTCCAATAAAACTCCATCTTCCCGTGCCGATCTACCACAGCTAAGACATTTCCATTTATCTCTAGCAAGTACAGCCCACCATTTACCTGCTCTCACAAAAGAATAACTGTCTAGTTCAGGCATTTTTGAAGAATCGAAATCTTCTTCCTCGCTTTCTTCTGTTTCTATGTCATTTTCGGTATTTTTAAAAGCGAGATAAAATTCTTTGAATTGCTCAAGCCTATTTTCAAGCTGAGGTGCTCGTCCTTCACCAATACAAATAAATGATTCTGCTAAAGCATATAAGAGGATGAATGCAATAATTAGTTCAGACAATCCTCGCCCTGGACTAACAGGAAAGTAGTATTTTGGTGATATCAACCTTATAGCTTCTGACCCTACTTCTTCAGGCACAATTGCCTGATGAAGAGGCAGAACTTCAAATTCAGGATTATACGTCGTATGTGAAATACGTGCTACCGATAATAGTGGCATTAAAACCTCGCTATACTTAGCGACGAGTTGGGAAATTCTTGCCACGTAAGCATCATCTACGCCTTGACGAAATGGCATTAGCTCAGCATGAATTGTTCCACTAGGAAATACCTTAAACGTCAGATAAGTGGGATGAAGAAAGAATGGCTGTCCATTTCTCTTGAGAATTTTGAGCGGTTTGTCACCCCGTTTTGCAATAATTCCAATATGAACAAAGCCATAGTCTTTGTTCTCCTTTGCTTTATCTCGATGACTTGGAGAGTAGGCAAAAGTCATTCTCTCGTATGGATTCACATCGTAGACTTGCGCCACAACATCAAGGGTATAACGCAGTAACTTTTCTAGCCGAGGGAAAAAATAATTTTGCAGTGTTGAAAGCCTGGTTTTAGTGTCAGGGATATTGAAAATTTGAGTATCCCTCTCTACAAAAATTACTTCATTAATATTGTGACTATCTGGCACGTTTTTGACTCCATGTATTTCACGAGCTATTCAATCACACCGATCGATATCTGGCTAGTTTGCTGTATTCCTAACTTGTGGTGTGAAATCCAATGTGACTTTTCCTTCGTACCTAAAATTGATAGAGATTGCTGTTTTCTTAGACTAAGCAAGCCAAATATTTATTATAGCGAAATTTTTCGTATAGTCAACTCCTAAGTCACAAAAAGCCGAAACTTAGAATTAGATTTACAAGTTGATACAGTACGGCCCAAAAGAAGTCGTTCTATGCCAACTGTTCTCACACGAGAGGAAGTTATAGCAATTATTCATCATTTATCGGGGTCATTAACTGCTCGTAAAATTACTTTCACGATTAGATAGTTGACATGACCCCGACGGATAGTATGCGCTAGCTCAAGATTGTGGCATTTACTGGCGCGAAACGGATGACTAACTACAAATACTTCTGCAACAACAAACCCATTTTCTCCTTAGTTGCGGCCGGCACTTGATCCAGCCGAGTCAGAATTGCATATTTCAAAGCAGAATGTGCATCAGAAACAGGTGGATTTTCTGTTAGTCTACGGACTGTTTCTTGAATGACTTTTTGAGCATTCTCTGCATTTCGGTGCAAATTGGCTATTACCATTTCTACTGTTACGCTGTCGTGTTCGGTATGCCAGCAGTCGTAGTCTGTGACTAATGCTAAAGTTGCGTAGGCAATCTCAGCTTCTCTGGCTAATTTTGCTTCCGGCAAATTGGTCATCCCAATGACTGTGGCATCCCAACTGCGGTAAAGGTTTGATTCTGCTTTTGTGGAAAATGCGGGGCCTTCCATGCAGACGTAAGTGCCGCCCCGGTGGAGGTTAACGTCGGGGAGGTTCAAGGATTCGATCGCACTTGCTAACACTTTAGCCAATTCGCCGCAAACCGGATCGCCGAAAGTGATGTGACCGACTATTCCTTCTCCAAAAAAGGTAGAAACTCGATTTTTTGTACGATCGATAAACTGATCGGGCACTACCATATCTAAAGGTTTAGCCTCAGCTTTCAGAGAACCAACCGCCGACGCTGAGATTAAATACTCAACTCCCAAACTCTTCATTGCATAAATATTTGCGCGATATGGCACTTCTGAGGGCAAAAAAGTGTGGTTGCGGCCGTGTCTAGCCAGAAATGCTACCGGCGTACCGTCCAATGTTCCCACAATTGCGGCATCCGATGGCGCTCCAAAAGGTGTATCAATTTTCACCTCTTCAATATCCTTGAGGGCCTCCATTTTATACAAACCGCTGCCGCCGATAATTCCGATTTTTGCTTGTGCCATTTTTACCCTCTGCTTGAGTTTTACCACAGTGATTCTATCGGGCCATCGTTAAGTTGGCGTAAAGATAATTGAAGATTTCGTGACAACAGTCACCCTGCATACACTATTTTGTCACTAAATATATGTGATTATAATCACAAAGTAGCTTCACAAAATCTTTAAAAATAAAGGTACATAGTTCTGTTACTTATTTTTAGCGTGTTAAGGCCATGACAGTCAGCTCTGCTAACCTCCCCAAAATCTCGATCGAGGCGATCGTCCAGCGCATCTTTGCTTTTCGTCAAATTACTCCCCTTGACAGACGGCTGCTGAAATCAGCCATGCTAGCCCAGAAAGGTTTGAACGAAAAAGACCAGTGTCAAATCAACCGAGTGTGTCAGGGCATCCAAAACGGCTTGATTTTAGTTGTAGAATAACTTGGCAGCACAATCTCTTGCTAACTCAAGAAGCTGTTTTAAAATTTATGCTTGAGTCTGTATCGGCGGGAACTGAGTTCCGGCGGTGTTTTACTATTTTTAGGTGCGCGAACCCTTGACATCACAAATAATATTATTTACATCTTAATTATCGCTCAAAATTCAACAGCCAAAAGCCTGTATAAGTCATGCCACTATCATCGGGCTGCACTAAAAAAAAATGTAATCCTTTACTTAATTGCTTGCGCTGTTGGTAAATTTGGGCCGCGGCTTTCACCTCGCTATCTTCAAAAGTAGCCACAACCCACCTATCTACTAACCCAGCTTCCAATATCAATCCGTCTGGTTCTCCAGCAATATAATTCAAAGCAAAAGGTTTGGCATCCTGAAGCCATCTAGCCAACCGCATAGACTGGCGTCCGCCGTCAATTACAACTCCCGGTACGGGTACTGTTGAGGCCAAGCCTAAATTCAGCGGTAACAGCAATTCTGGCATTTCCAAGATGGGCACGGGACGCCCTTGGAAAGCCTCTTCAATGTCGCCGGCGGGTAGGGAAGCAAAACGCCAGCCATCGCCCCAGAGGTTTTCGGGTAAGGGTACGGGCGGCGGCGAGTCGAGGGCGATCGCGCTGTAAGTTTCACCTGTATAATTAGGCATACTCAAATATTCTTTGGCGCGTTGTTGCAGCAGCAATTTCAGAGCCGCAGTGCGCCGAGTCGCTTCTACCCTGACACCCAACACTTTGCCCGCAGCTTCGATTAAGCCGAGAGACTGAGGTCTAAATACTTGAATCAAGTCGGGCAAATTCTGAGTTTGAGCTTGCTGCTGCAACTGCGAGGCTAGCCAATTAGAATTTGCGGCCTCCTGGCGGCAAACAGCGCTAAATTGAAAACTGCCTTCCGAGTCGCAAATTAAGAGTTCCCACAGTAGTTTGCCAGTTTCGTCTTGGAGAGGGCGGCGGTAAAAATCTGCTTGCCAAATACGCATAAATAATTAAAAAATAAAATCTACAACTCGATAATTTTAATATAGCTTGGTGACAATCCGATACAATACCGAACTTTGAAAAAAACTTCGAGCGATATAGCCATCCTCGCATCATTTGTGAATTTCTTACTCCCTCCCCTTTATAAGGGGAGGGTTGGGGTGGGGTAAAAAATTTACGACTCCTGCAAGGATTGCAATATCTAACACCCGTTAAAAAAACGGCAACTGTAGACCAGCGTTCCAAACCGTGATAGTAATCAGTAATTCCCAATTCTAAAATCTAAAATCTAAAATCTAAAATGGTATAAAGGCTCGCTTAGCCATTTTCCCTTAGCAATTAGCCAGTCCCAAATTTATTTAAGATAGCGAACCAAATACATATCCAACTCGCCCTTATTTTTAGCATAAATTTTTCCTCGGTATTCGCATTCAAAAAAATCTCTAACTAATTCAAACGTGTCGTGAGAGATATTGATATTTCCAGGTACGCCGGAAGATTCCATGCGAGATGCAGTATTAACTGTATCTCCCCAGACATCATAGGAAAACTTTTTATGGCCAATTACCCCAGCCAGTATTGGGCCTGAATGAATGCCAATGCGGATATCCCAATAAGGGATATTTTCTTGAGCTTTCTGTATTTTTCGCAAATCCATGAACTGTCGAATTTCTATGGCAGCAAGTACAGCGTCAAAAGCGTGTGTTGCGCGAGGCGTAGGAATTCCTGCGGCGCACATATAGCTGTCGCCAATAGTCTTCAATTTTTCCATAGAGTATTTATCCATCACGCGATCGAAATAAGAAAAACAATAGTCTAGTTCGTCAACTAACTCTCGCGGCGTCATTTTTTCAGATAACTGAGTAAAGCCTTTAAAGTCAGTAAATAAAACCGATACGTTATCATAATAAAGTGGTTCCACTTTGCCGTTATTTTTGAGTTCCTCGGCAATTTCAACCGGGAGCACATTCAACAGTAGCCGATCGGATTTGTGCTTTTCGGCATCGAGTTCGGAATACAGCCTATTTATTTCTTTAAAACGTTCAGCATTGCGGATGGCTGAGGATAGTTGCAAAGCCAAAAGATAGCCAATCCGCAAGTCTTCTTGAGTGTAAGCTCGCGGCTTGGTTGTGGCAAAATTAATGGTTCCTAAAACCTTACCTTCGCTTTCCAAAGGAAGGATTATTTGCGAAGCGTAGGGGGATAAAATAGCAGTAGCCTCTGCTTCTTGAATTAATTGAGGTTGACGTGTGTTGAAGGCCTTGTGAATAGGGCCGCCCTCTGGGAGGGCTGCAATATCTACAGGAATATGTGGGCCAAATAAAGTCATGCAAGCATTAGTGCTGTGCAGGCAAACGCTACAGTGTTCAAAGTCGAGCAACCATTTGGCTTGCTTGCCTACTACCCGCAAAATCTGGCCCAGATCGAGGGTGCGGTTAATGGCTGTGGCAACTTCGTTAACGGCGGAAATGCGGATGGAAAGCGCTTGAGCTTCTGCTAACAAACGGCGGGCTGTCAACAGAAGTTCTTCTCGATCTTGATCTTCTAGCCGATCGCCCATAATAGGGGTATACAATATAGATTACAAAGCATCTATTTCCAGGGCTATTGCATCCGTATATCGGTTGACAAAGCTAAACAAGTCTGCTGTCGCAATAATCTCAAATATTTCAGAATCATCTAGCCCTAAATCCCGCAGGTTTTGGTAATCATTTTCTGTCACTTCCAGGGGTTTTGTAGCAGCCAGCAAGCCAAAGGTAATTACGGCTTTATCACGTTTTGGCAAAGGGCAGTTGGCAAAGTCAGAAACTAGGGTTCGCAGTAGTTCTTCGCTCATCCCCAAGGCTGACAATCCGTGTAGGTGAACTTGGAGAGCGTACTCGCTATTATTTGATTGGGAAATAGCGACGCCGACCATTTCTTTAAGCGTGCGGGGTAAGTCTCCTTGCAGGATTGTTCCCCGGAATTTTTTCCAATTTGCTTCTAATATGTCAGGGTTGATTGCCATTGACTTGAACAGGTTGGGGACGATGCCAAACCCCAAGTCTGTCAAGATTTCTTCGTACACTGCTTTGGCTTTAGGATCTGTAAGTTGCTCGTATTCTATAAGTGGAAAGTGTGTCATTGTTTTATTGAATTTTACGGCAATTAATTGGGTGAAAATTTACGTTTTTGTTATGTAATGCCACTCAAAGGTCGATCTTACGACAGATATTGGCTTGAGTCGGATTGATAATAAAATGCACCGCTGTCAAAAAACCGCGAATCATGAAAATGAGCTAGCAACAAATCGGATTTTTGAGGCTGGATTAAACCTGTAATTATAGCAGTAACAGGCTCCCATAAAATTCTGTTGCGATCGGGTTTTACGACTAATTTTAGATTCTCCCAATGGTTGTTGTCAAGGAGCGGCAATTCATCGGGCGCGACGGCGTGAAATCTTACCACAACTCTTGAATTAGAGATGGCTGTTCGGTTCGCTAATTTTTAGGTAAAAAACACTGTTCGATCTCACATCTTGCACCATTGTCAAGAACAGGCTTTTCGGCCTGTTCCACAAAGAGTGAATTTTCTTGTGGAACAGGCCGAAAAGCCTGTTCCTAAAAAGCTTATTGAGAATGGTGCAACATCTCAGTTCGATCGAACTCCACAAATGGCCACAATCTTATACTCCGGCGGGCGCACAGGGGAAGAAATAAAACGCTGTGCATCGAGTTTATTGAATTAATCAGATGCTCGATCGACAACCCATGCCCCAGATCAGCTAGGCTAACGCCGGCGACTGGAGTTATCATGGGTAAACTGTAAACTTCTATCATTGTCGCTGCATTTGCTATGAACCCTGCCCTGACTCAATTTGGCGCTCAGATGTCCCACCTCACGGGAGTTCGGGCAATTATGAAAGATATTATTGAAACTCTCAGAGCCGGCAGCGGGCAGGAGTTTATCAATTTGAGCGCCGGAAACCCGGTGATTTTGCCGGAAGTCGAGCAGTTGTGGCGCGACTGCACTGCGGAACTTTTGGCGGGCCCGGAATACGGCGAGGTGGTTTGTCGCTACGGTTCCAGTCAAGGTTATCAGCCGTTTATCAATGCGGTTTTGGCGGATTTTAATCAGCGTTACGGACTGAATTTGACCGATCGCAATATTCTAATTACTCCCGGAAGTCAATCAATTTACTTCTACGCAGCCAACGCTTTCGGCGGCTACACCGCACCCCCCCCATCCCCCCCTTACCAAGGGGGGGCAACGGCCAATCAATCGCCCCCTTACCAAGGGGGGGCAACGGCCAATCAATCCCCCCCTTACCAAGGGGGGGCTAGGGGGGGTAGCCTTAAAAATATCGTGCTACCGCTGAGCCCAGACTACACCGGTTACGGCGGCGTGAGCTTGATTCCCGAAGCGGTAGTCGCCTGCAAACCTACCCTCGATATTGATGCGGCCGCCCACAGGTTCAAATATCGCCCGGATTTCAGCCAATTGTCGATCGACCAAACCACCGGTTGCGTCATTTTTTCCCGTCCCTGCAACCCCACCGGCAACGTTCTCAGCGACGACGAAGTGAAGAAAATTGCCGATTTAGCGGCCGCTTTTGACGCACCGGTGTTCGTGGATTCTGCCTACGGCCCTCCGTTCCCGTCCTTGAATTTTACCGAAATGACGCCGATTTTTGGTGGCAATATCGTGCACTGTATGAGTTTGTCGAAAGCCGGATTGCCGGGTGAAAGAATCGGAATTGCGATCGGCGATGAAAAAATCATTCAAATATTAGAATGTTTTCAGACCAATATGTGCATTCATTCGCCAAGATACGGACAGGCGATCGCAACTCGTGCCATTGCTTCCGGCGCTCTTGCCGATATCTCCATCAACGTAATTCGCCCGTACTATCAAAGCAAATTTGCGATCGTAGAAAGCACTCTAGAACAAGCAATGCCGAAAGATTTGCCGTGGTTTTTGCACCGGGGCGAAGGAGCAATTTTCGCGTGGTTGTGGCTGAAAGATTTGCCAATGACTGATTGGGAACTGTATCAAGAGTTGAAAAAAGTCGGCGTAATTGTGGTGCCAGGAAGTTCTTTTTTCCCCGGTTTGCGGGAAGATTGGCAGCACAAACATGAGTGTATACGCATCAGTTTGACTGCAACAAATGATGAGATTGAAACTGCTATGAAACGCTTGGCTCAAATGGTAGAAAAGCTTTATCAGTCTTGATTTCTGATACCAAATCCGGCGAAATCCACCCCCTTTATGATGCGGCGGTTGAAACCGCTGTCGAGAGTCAAACAAAGTCCGAGTCCGATCGAGTGACCGCGATTAAAAGGGCGGGTTTTTGAGATTGTCAATTATTGACAGATATTTTTTTTTCGTGAACCCGCCCCTACCGTATTAGGGGTAATCGACCGGACATAATATCAAAAGCGATTTCAATCGCCGACTCTGATCGAGGAGTTTTTAACAATTAAACCACCCGATAAACATAACTCAGAGTTGCCCAAACATTCACATCCAAAGCCAAATCGTCCGTCGATATCCCCGCTTTCTGCACCCCCGGAATGCTAGCAGCGTGCAAATCTTCGATCACCGCCCGCGCCACATTTAAAGGATTCAACAGCACTCGAATTGGCAAGGAAGCCCTCGTTTGCTGGATCTCGGCTTCTATTGCAGCTAGAGTTTGATCGAAGCGACTCTCACTAAATATAATGAAAGTTTCCGCAAGTCCGATCGGCAAGGATACCGCCCATCCGCTCCCCCCAGCCGCCGGTACAATCAAATTCTCCCCCGGAGCGATCGGCCGCGACATCCCCCCCACACCGTCTTTGCCCTCATAGCCTAGCACTGACAGCCGTCCCGCGCTGCCCGAGTCAAACACCGCAAAGTAAACCGGGCGATCGCTGTCGTTATACAATCTGCACTGAATTCGGCTGCTGTTGCTCACACTTAATATATGAGCACTGGCGGATTTCTCACTTTCTCCGCTCAGCGGTTCCAGCCGATAATCACCGCCGGCCCGCACCGGCTCTCGCTGCGCCACAGCCCGCGCTTGCGGTGCGGTAGTTGCCAGAACCGCCCGCACCTTCAGGCGCGAAGACCCCTCATTGGCTGTCAGCCGCAGCAACTTCCCAGCGTGCAGCGCTTTCAACTGCGGAGTCAAGCGCTGCACCGCCACCTTAACTGCTTCTCCCCCGTCGCCCTCAGTATCGGGAATCAGCGTTTGAGCCAAAGAAAACAAACCGTAACGGCTGGGATACAAAGCAGGCTCGTGAGCCGAAGAAGTTTCGGCTAAAGTCGTTTCCGGGACTCTGCCGAACCGACAGTCAGCCAATTGCTCGCTGCCTACCGCCGAAACTTGCGGCACAGTCGCAAAAGCGCTGGTAGCGTCCACCCGCTCGATGCGTTCCAAACCCGAGTCCAAAGCTACTGTCAAACCGATGTTTCGCGGCAATACCCGAATTTCTTCCCTCACCAATTCGCCGACTGTTAATTGGCCGTCTGTTTGAGCAGACCCATCTAAAACTTGGGCTTTAGCAGAAAGGCCCGTGCGTCCCCGCAGCAAAAGCCTCGCGCCCTCGGAGGAATCCACAGCAAACACAGAACCCTCGGAGAACTCCAAAACCGAGGGCGACAACCCCCCCAGCCACAACTGCACAGTTTTGCCCCCCTCTTCCACCGCCGTCACAGCGCCGTCAGATGCAGGGGAATTCAACATTAAATTTGAAAAATTCACCGCCGGCGCGATTGTTAAATCGTGATTGAGAATTTGCGGTTGCTGCGATAACCCCGCCAGCTTGCTGTAAACATTGCCCGCAGCACGACTGAAACTGACGCTGAAGCTGCTAGCGGGAGTTGCCCACCACAAAGTTTGGGTGAGGGCGTAGGTAAACAAACCTGCGGTAAATCCGTCCCACTCTTGTTCGGCGGCGAGTTGGGAATCCGCACCTGCGGCAAGTACGGCGGCTGCAGGACGGAGATTTTTGCGGGTTCGGAGGCCTTGGGCAAACGTTAATTCTGCAAGGCGAGGCTCGCCGATGGTGGGGCGGGGGCGGGAGCGAATGCGAAAATTGCCGTTGGTGGGGAAACCCCGATAGTGGTAGCTGGTGTCGAGGATGGCGATCGCATTTTCTGTCGCGAGCGATCGCATCAACAGCAACAGCGTTTCCTCTAAAATATCGTTCACCGCCCGGTTGGCTAACAACGGCAAAACATCATCCGCCGGCACCAAACTGTTTTGGATTTTTCCGGGAGACTCGCCCAAACTGACTCGGCTACCGCAGCCACTAAAGTGAAAAACTACCACGTCACCGGGTTTTGCTTGTTGAGTCAAGTGAGTCACAAAAGCCGTCTCGATATTCTCCCTCGTAGCTTGAGCGTCAGTCAAAGTCAAAATGTCCGACGGCACAAACCCAAACCGATATATCAGCAGTTCCCGCTGCATTTCCACATCCGTGACGCAGCCGTGCAGGGGCGAGTCTGGATATTTGTCAACGCCCACCAACAAAGCCAATTTCCTGGCTGTCGGTTGCGCTAAGGCTTGGAGGTAGCGATCGCCCAACGGCAGCCACAGGGCCTCGCCGATTCCGATGGCGGCCAGCACCCGGCCAGCTTGCTGCAAAAATTCCCGCCGCTTGAGTCCCATTTTTAAATAGCTTTGAATTTTAAGTTGTGACTTTTTAGTTAAATTCCCCGCAATAATTTTAGGGAATTTAATTAAGTTGTGAGTGTTTAGTATTAAGATAAGTTTTAAGTTTTAAGTTTTGAGCTTTAAGTTTAAAATTATAAAATTTTAACTCAAAACTCAAAATTCAAAACTCTTCAGAATGTCGCCCCCACCAAAGTTCAAGATTTAAATCTCGTAACTAAAAATATTCATTGCCTTGGCTAATTCAGCAGCGACTTCCGGCCGGGAAAACTGGGGCGGCGGCAATTTTCCAGCGCGCAGCATTTCCCGAACTTTGGTTCCCGACAAATGCACCCGTTGTTCGGGAGTGCTGGGGCTTGTTTTAGTTGTAGCCATTTGTTCCGTCAGTGTGCAATAGAAAGCGTGCTCGAATTTCATCGGCACAATTCCCAATTCTCCCGGCTCAAATTCATCAAAAATATGTTGGGCATCGTAAGTGCCGTAATAATCGCCAACTCCAGCGTGATCGCGCCCCACGATAAAGTGAGTGCAGCCGTAGTTTTTGCGAATTAAAGCATGAAAAATTGCTTCTCGCGGCCCGGCGTAGCGCATCGCCGCCGGATTAATTGCCAAAATTACGCGATCTTTTGGATAGTATTTTTCTAGCAGAATTTCGTAGCAGCGCATCCGCACATCAGCCGGGATGTCGTCTTCTTTTGTCGTCCCGACTAGCGGGTGCAAGAACAAGCCGTCTACTGTTTCTAAGGCGCATTTTTGAATGTATTCGTGGGCCCGGTGGATGGGGTTTCGGGTTTGGAAACCGACTATGGTTTTCCATCCTTTTTCTGTGAACAGCATTCTCGATTTCGCCGGGTCAATTTGGTATTGGGGGAAGCGAACATCTAGTTCGCGTTCCAGCAGCCAAATGTCGCCTGCGAGGTTAACGGGCCCGGATTGGTCTACTACTTGGACACCTGGGTGTTTGATGTCGTCGGTGCGGTAGACGTTGATGGCTTCTTCTTCTTTACTGTAGTGATATTTTTCTGCAAGTTCCAAGATGCCGACAAACTCGCCCGCCTGGGTGTCGAGGCGCACTAAAGTTCCTGCTTTCAGGGGGGCGGCGACTTCTTCTGTTACCGAGAGGGTGATGGGAACCGACCACGGAAGGCCGTTGGAGAGGCGCATTTGTTTAACGACCGATCGATAATCAGCTTCGTTCATGAACCCTTTGAGGGGACTCAGGGCGCCGATGGCGATCATTTGCAGGTCGGAGATCGATCGATCTGAAAGCTGAACTCGCGGCAGGGACTCTGCTTTGTCGAAAAATTCTTGTCTTTGGTCTAGTGTGGCAATGCGGTTGACCAGGATGCCGCCGTGAGGGGCAATGCGGTCTGAATGCTGGCTCATCAGAAAAATGGGTAGAAACCCCGTGCTTTTAGCACGGCTTTACATTAATTTAAATCCCCTCGCGGGGTGGAGGGGTATCGTTGCCCCTCCGATGAGGTATGGTTGCCTCAAACTCCCATTTCTGGGGTAAAGTTAGCTTCGCCAAGGTTTTCTGAGCTTGTTAGGCTAGCAGCACTACTTCAGTGACCTTAAAGTTGTTTAACTACTAGCGACAGAGCAGGGGACTAGCTTCGCATCCGCCCGGTGTCGTGACTCAAAAAACGTAGTCAGTTAAGACTTAGGCCCGTCAGGATGGCTTGTTAGATTTCTCTTTCAAGCCTCATGCCGTCAGGGCTGAGGTTCCTGACGTCGATTTGAAGTTGTGGGTTTTAGCTGCCAGAGTACATAGTATCAAGCGGTGGCTGCAATTCTACATTTTTTAATTGTTCTGGACTTGTGCAGAACGCTGCTTTTGTGGCGCTGTAATTCTTTAACTGTCAACTCGCGCCCTCAAAACTCTCAACTTTCCCCTCAAGTCTGGACTTGAAATTCTTCGGGATCTATTCCCCAATTTACCCAGCTAATCGCTTCTTTAGCCGTTAGCACTTTGGGCGGCACTCGCAAAGCATGAAGGTGTCCCGTACTCGGACAAGTCATCTTTAACAAATAAATTGGCTCTATGTCAATATTATTCTCAATTTTCAACAAAGTATATTCTTGGTAGGGGTAGCCCCCCGTGGCTACCCACTTATCCAATTCGGTTGCTTGCAATTCTTGACAAATTTTCGGATAGCCGATCGCCTGAATCAAAACTCGCCGCACTTCGGCATTCTGTTCTGTTAATAGCCATGAAGCTTGCCAAGATTGGGGCGGAACTTGACCGATTATTTCCGGCAGTCGCACGCCACGATAAGAGTATACACTGAACTTGTCAGCAAATTCAACCGCTGGTTGACATAAAGCGTGGAGCAAATATTCGCTATCAAAATGAAGTTGGATCGGGCGATCGCACACAAAGCACATTTTCTCAAACGGGTAAATCCAGCCGCAGTTTTCCACCAATGATTTAAAGGCTGAGTATAAAGGGCGATCGAACTCCAAATTTAACACTGAAATGCAAAAATCAACCCAACTGCCGTTAAAAGCGGACAATTCTGAAACTATGCAGTTATGGTTGTAAAATTGGCGGTTCAGGATGCTGTCCCAATCGCTACTATCTAATTCGCCGATAAATCTGTTTAGAAGTTCATCTTTAATTTGACTGTGCAATTGATATATCGGGTCGTACAGCCGGTTGTAAAGTTGGCTGTAAAGTTGGTTTTGCAGTTCGCTGCCGAGTTGATACCTCAATTGATTGTACAATTCAATGTGAATTTTCTCGCGAATTTCCCTGCCCAACTCGCTGCCCAAATCGCCTTCTATTAGCGGTTTAAAAGCTTGCAAAGCAGCGTCATGGCTGTCACAGAAAATAATTTCCGGTTCAAGATAGCGGATGATGTTGTAGGCGGTGTTGATGGCCGCTGTCGCTTGGGGCGATCGATCGGTGCGATCGAAAGTCCAATTGCTCGCCACTGCTCGCGATAAATCGGAATTAGCGCTGTTTTTTCTGGAGTCATTGCGATTATTGGTACAGCTATATTAAATGAATTCCGGTTGTATTGGAATGATTAAACCGCAGAGGGCGCAGAGAATACAGAGAAACGGAAGAGACAGGTGAATCATTCCGATGCCAAGGGATTTGATATTACAGCATATTCGGTGGTTCATGAAGTACAGGAGCAGCTATATTATGTGGTGTTAGTCCGTAGGGTGCGTCGCTCCTTCATCTTTGATAAAGATTGCAGATTGACGGGTGGCGACGCACCTTACTCGCGTCTCTCTTCTTGTGTGTACCACATATACATGGAATATGCTGTATTTGATTTTCGGTAATTTTTTTCGCTCTTGCCTCTGGTAAAAAAAGATTATTAAGTTGGTAATAACCAGGGATTTTTCCTATAAACCTATTTTATTATAGTCGTCAAACTATTGGTATAAATTAACAATTGTTTGCAAAACACCTAAAATCATAGGAACATTATCTAGACAATAAACATCAACATCAATAATTAAATTCTTTCCTTCTAATTTAAGAAACCGCCAGACAACGCCAGTAGTTACGCAGCCATATATTGCAGGTATGGAATTGTGTTCGCGTTCGTTAAATAGCTGAGCAGCTACCATTTGTGCTGCACACTGTGGCAGACAAGATTCTATTTCTCCGCCTTTGGTTTCTCTCAATACAAAAACCGGAACTTTTATTTCAAAATCAAACGGCACGGAAGACAATAGAAAGTCGCATTCCCCATTCAATCCCAGCTCAGCATCTACATCAAATGACCAACCAGAAAAAATAGAAAATTGTCGGTTATTCCTTTCTCTAAATTCTAACAGAATAGGAGAAATAATCCGTTCCGAACGTTCTTTTACAGTTGTAACAGCAGTGTTAGAACTAATTTCGATTGCTCTCCAAAGCCATTCGGAGGGTTCTACTGGAACCACCTTGGCACTCAAAAGAGGACTGAGTGATAGCTCCAATCCAAATCGCTCTTCTAATTGTTGGAAAGTAAAGGATTTGTAAGACATATTTCTCTAATCAGTCGGTGAAAATAAAGATTACTTCGAGATAGAAAGCGAGTGGATAAATTCTAAACTCGCTTGTATAGCAACCCTTGCAGGATTTTGTCAACCTCTCTTTTCTTCCTTCCTCTCTATTACCTCGAACTTCGACATCGATCCGTTAGTTAAATCCGTCGAGCGAATCCGTTGCCGAACTTCCCTCTTCCTGCTAAACATTTAACCACTCAAGGAGTACCCTGGGCGCCGGCAACAAAATCATTAACAAAAGCCCGATCGCCATTAGCCCCAAAAAATCCCGCCGATCGTCCAATTCACTGACATCATTCAACGCCGGTTCGTCGTTTAGCGGCGTGAAAAACAAAATAATCGCCCACAGCAGCAAACCCTGTTCCAAAAAAGAAAGCAGCAGCATACAAAGTCTAGCAACTTGCCCGATCGCCATACTCGCTCGCTGGCCGAACATCGCGTGTACAATGTGCCCGCCGTCGAGTTGTCCCACCGGCATCAAATTAAACGCCGTCACGATCAAACCCAAATAACCCGCCACCGCTACCGGATGCAAATCGATCGCAGTTTCCGCATTGAAAGCACCACCCAAGGTTAACTTGCTCAACAAAGTCATCAGCAGCGAAAAACTGGGTTTGAAAGAGTCAAAATTTAACATTCCCGACTTTTCAGACAGCGGTACAATAGTCGAATGATTCAAACCCCAAATCAATAATGGCACTGCCGCAACTAAACCGGCAAGGGGCCCGGCAATACTAACATCAAATAAAGCTCGGCGGTTGGGAATGGGACTCCGTATTTGAATGAAGGCGCCAAAAGTTCCCAAGAAAAAAGGAATCGGAATAAAATAAGGCAAAGTCGTGCGAATTTTGTAAAATCGGGCCGCTAAATAGTGGCCGGATTCGTGAATTCCCAAAAATGTAATTAGAGCCAGCGAGTAAGCCAAACCCTGCAGCAACATTGATGGGTTAGACTGCAAAGCTTGTTCACTAACTCCGGCAAGTCGCGTCCCGACAAGTGTAGTCGTAAACACCGTGATCAGCAGCAAAGCTAATGCAAAAAATGGCCTGGTTACAGATTCGGTTTTGACAGGAGTTTCGCCTGATTGGTGGCTGGGATTGGGAACTATAGCAAAAAAAGGTTGACCGCTCAAGCTGTTTTGAAATACTACTAAAAAGCGATCGCCAAAAAGCCTCTCCACATTCTCCCGAATTGCCTGATAAGCCGCCTCCGGGTTGGTTCGCAACTGTCCGCGACAAATTACAGCCTGTGGTCGAAATTCCAAATCTCGCAAAAAGTAAATTGACCAAGGAAAACAATCGCGCAAACTCGCTTCTTCTGCTGCATTGATCGGGCGCACGGGCGGTTTTGGCTTTGCAGGTTCTGTCTCCGAGTCTGGTAACTGCTGTGCAGTTTCGGCGGTAATTTTCTTGCGCCCCAACTGTACCAAAAACCAATATAAAAAAGGGCAAACCAGAAAAGGTATAATTACCAACTCCGGCGGTACAGTTTTGCTCGTGCCGTAAACTAAAATCCAACCACCCCAAATCAGCGCGGGCGCCATCATTACCAGCCACAGCAGCCATATCGGAGTCCTAGTGATGCGGCTGGTGCCGTTTTGCAACAAGTAGTACGAGATCAGCCCCAATACGAACAACCATAGTAAAAAGAACATAATATTTATCCCATTCCCTTCTGAAATACTTCCTTGAAACAACAGAGTTCAGTCTCCAAACAACCCAGGCCCGTGCTCGACAATATCCTGGCTTTCCCCCCTAACCGGGATACCCTGGGTGCAACAGCCTATTTCATTGTAGAAAACCAAACTAACATCCTGGTGGATTGTCCCGCTTGGGATGAGATTAACCAAACATTTTTGCGGGAACACGGCGGCGTGCGACTGCTGTTTCTCACCCACCGTGGCGCTATCGCCAAGGCGCGGGAGATTCAGGAAGCCACGGGGTGCGAGATCCTGATTCAAGAGCAGGAAGCTTATTTACTGCCGGGTTTGAAGGTGACGGTTTTTGAGCGAGAATTTGTTGTGAGCGATCGAATCAAAGCATTTTGGACTCCTGGCCATTCTCCTGGTTCCTCTTGCCTTTATCATAGTGGCAGCGGTGGAGTGCTGTTTTCGGGTAGGCACTTGCTCCCCAACCGAGAAGCCGCCCCAGTACCGCTGTGGACGCCAAAAACTTTTCACTGGCCCCGGCAAATTAACAGCGTGAAGTCAATTATCGATCGATTTTCGCCAGAAACTTTACAGTATATTTGTCCCGGTGCAAATACTGGTTTTTTGCGGGGAAAAGGCTCGATCGATCGAGCTTTTGAGCAATTAGCCAATCTGGATTTAGCTGCTTGTTTGCAGGCCAAACCTGAACCCTAAATGTATGCTACAAAATCAAAAAATGATCTGACGCGCTAATTAAGCTGTCGCGCATTTAAATTGTATATTCAGGGCGGGCGGGACGCCCAACCCCTACACCCCACAAGATTTTTTTTTGACAGACAATTTAAATGCCGCAACAGCTTATAGCGGTAAGGTGCGCCCTTCGCACCCTACATTATTTTTCAATCTCTTAGAGATGAATTTCGTTGGTGAAGTAGCCGTTTCAACCGCCGATTCTTACCGTGGAAAAAACTGTGGAAAAAACCGAAAAACAAAAAATGCTCGCCGGTGAATTATATTTAGCTGCTGATGAGCAATTAATTTTAGAGCGCCAGCGAGCCCGCCGCCTCGCCAGAACCTACAATTCTACCCGCGAAGACGAACCAGACAAACGGTTAGAAATTCTCGCAGAATGGTTTGGTGCAGTTGGGCCAAAAGTTGAAATCGAGCCACCTTTCTACTGCGACTACGGCAGCAATATTTATGCGGGAAACGGATTGTACATGAATTTTGGCTGCGTGATTCTCGACTGCAATCGAGTTAACATTGGCGAGAATTTGCTGTGTGGGCCCAACGTACAAATTTACACCGCTCTTCACCCCACAGACCCGGAAATTAGACTTTCTGGCCGAGAACTCGCCGCTGAAATTAATATTGGCAATAATGTTTGGATTGGTGGCGGCAGTATTATTTGTCCAGGAGTCACTATTGGCGACAATAGCACGATCGGCGCAGGCAGTGTTGTTGTCAAAGATATTCCCGCAAACGTCGTGGCGGCGGGGAATCCTTGCCGAATCATCCGGCATCTACCTTGATGTGGTACGATCGACACAATCGTGCGATCGGCTCCTTGGAGCTTAACCAAAAAATTTTAGCTATTAGAACAGCCGGTTTGAGATTTTTAACGTAAAATCCCCGAAAAAAATCGTGGAATAAATCTCAAATCTCAAATCTAAAATCGCTTAATTTCTCGTTTCCGGTTTCCACACTACCAAGCTTTTCTTATGACGACTGCAACAGTTTATCCCAACGCTCCCGATCTCTGCACCGACGACTACATAGCAGTCGGTGTAGCTACCTGCTTCATCAAAGAAGAAGGCGAAGTTTTTGAAGTGCAAGTAATAGAAGCTATTCCCTCAGCAGCTTTAGAAGCAATTTTGAAGGGAATTCCCACATCCTATTTAATGATTTGCGGGACGACTTTGGGAGCAGTGCTCGACGGCGAAACACCCAAAATGTTGCCAGAATTCCCGACATCATCTCAGTTTAGTGAAGAATTTGGCTTTCGGGCGATCGCTGCTGCCCGCACTTACAAAATCCGCCCCCAAGCTCAACTTCACATTCCCTTGGGAACAGTTCGCAACGACTTTACTTATTCCTTAGAACGCAAAAGGGTGCTCAACTCCGAGCGCGTCATTCGCACTGAAGATAATGTGAAACAGCACGAACACACTCACAAGGTTCTTTAAACAAATCCCGCAACTGGGGCAATTTAACAGTGCCTCAGCCAGCGGATGCACCGCAAAAAGTTTTGATTTTTGAGATGTAAATAAAATATTTAACAAGTTTTTCCTTCATTAATAATGAACGAAAAATTTTCAATATTTCGTTATCAAGCAATACTGCTGACAGTTTTTGATGACAACCGTAGAATAAGGGTTTTAAGGCGATTCAGCAATCGAACTATCAACTGAAAATCTAGGGTTTCAGACTACGAAGTAAAAACAGTCAGGACTTTTGATTAAGACACACACCAAGCATCTCAACCTAAAAAGTCTACTTCTCACATCACCTAAATAACATCAATTATTAACGCCTGTCAAAAAGAATTAAGTAGTTGATAATTTTTTTTAATTTGTCAAAAAAGTGGTATAATATTATTCCTGTTTAACAAAGTGATATCAAATCGAGTAGCATCAGAATTAATATTACCCACCGCTTTCGACACGGCAGTGCCGTGTCCTTACAATTAATCTGGGTAGGAAAACGGCACGGCCGTGTCCTTTATATCATAAGGAGTGTAACCGCAAACGATAGGAGCCGCTCGGCGGGAAAAATTAAAAAATCCCCGCAATTATTGAATGCTAGTAGTTTAAGACTACTGGCAGGCGGGCGAGTATATCGTAGGTGAGCTAAAGATTTCAATCTCACAAATTGGTCAAACCATGCGAAGCTTTGCGAGAGTAAAGTGGTGGAAATTAACTAGACTATTGCCAGCGGGATTAAAGGGCGAATACCTTATTGGGTACCAAACTGCGCTCTTAATTTTGGGCGTAACAATTCTGGCAGCTAGCATCACTGGTTGTATGAGCTATCAAAGCGTTCGTCGCTTGATTATCACAAATTTAGAGCGAAATGCTTTGTTAGAAGTTAGGGAGCGGGCCAACAAGATCGATCGCTGGCTCGGCACTAGAAAGGCTGAGATCGAAGTCCTCGCCAATACTGCTCCCGTTCGTTCGATGAATTGGTCAGTGGCAGAGCCTTATTTAAAATCGGAAGTAAATCGACTACAAAAATTCCAATACTTCACATTAATTGATCCTGACGGTTCTTATTTCACCACAAAAGTCGGCAGAGCGTTGATTAATGTCAGCGACCGCGCACACTTCAAAAAGGCAATGGCTGGGGAAGTCTATGTTTCCGATCCTACCATTTCTCGCACGCTCAAAGGACAAAGTATTGTTCCCATTTCGGCTCCGGTGTGGTCAAATTCGGCAAATAATCTTGATAAAACAACCGAAAAGCCGATCGGCGTAATGAACGGCGTCATTAGCATGGATCGAATTGCCCAAGTAGTAAGAAAGCTGGAATATGGCCCCGGAACTTACGCTTTTGTTCTCAATTCTCAAGGAGTGCCGATTGTGCATCCCGACGCTCGATTAATCGGAAATATCGACAATTCGGCTCCCAGTCTTTTAGAGTCTGCAGATGCTAATTTGGCAAATGTAGCGCGGGAGATGGTTTATCAAAAAACTGGCATTGTGCTGACTCAAATCAACGACGCCAGAGTTTATGTTGCCTATCTTCCTTTAGAACAAGCTGAATGGTCGATCGCCCTCGTAATTCCCCGCGACAATCTCGAAAAAGAACTCCTTCCTTTCAAGATACTAGCAGTAGCCGCCGGCGTACTTGCTGCAGCAGCTATTTTCTGTGCAATTGTGGCGCTCAAGCTGTTTGCCCTAAATGGCATTCGCAGTCGCACAGAAGCCCTTCTCCACCGCTTGACTGGCCGCATTCGCGCTTGCTTGGAGCTCGATCGCATCCTCCAAACTACAGTAGACGAACTCGGTACTTTACTGAAGCTCGATCGAGCAATTTTCGCATGGTACGATCCCCGACAAGATACTTTAGAATTTGGCTGGGAATATTGCCGGGAAGGTTTGCCGGGGCGCTTGGGAATCTTTGGTGTTGCAGGAGGGCCCTCTGGAGATTTAGCTGCACGGCTTCACCGCTGCGAAACGATACTGCTACATAAAACCGCCGCCCCTGATGCCACAGCGTCTGAGGAACACGCCCATATCGAACTTACAAATAGTCACTACGCAGCAGTACCCGTACTAACCAAGAATCATCGGCTTGGATATCTGTTCGCCTGTGCAAACCGCCGATTTGCGAGTCCCGACGAGGTGCAAGTTTTGGAAGCAATTGCCGACTCGCTGGCGATCGCAATTTCCCAATCCCAACTCCACGGGCAAATTCAAGAAGAACTCAAACTTTTGGAAGAAGTATTAGCCAAACTCAGAATCACCGAAGAGCATTTAGTACAAAGCGAAAAAATTACAATGGTGGGTCAACTAGCCGCCGAAGTTGCCCAGGAAATCAATAACCCGATTAACTTTATTTACGGTCGCCTGATTCACCTCAACGATTATATCAAAGATTTGCTTCATATAATTCGCCTCTATCGAGAACAATATCCCGAACCTGTGCCACGAATTGCAAAAAAAATAGAGATTTGCGACCTAGATTTTATCAGCCAAGAGTTGCCACAAATCCTCACTTTTTTGAAAATAGGAGCCGATGGCATTCGCCAGATAGTCCTGGCTTTGAGGAAATTTTCACTTCCTGATGAAGCCAACAAAGAACACGCCAACGTTAATGAGAGCATCGACAATCTTTTGCTGTTGCTGGCTCACAGACTGGAGCAAAAAATATTAGTAGTCAAGGAGTACAACAACCTGCCGCCAATTTTGTGTTATCCAGGTCAACTGAGCCAGGTATTCGCGAGTCTCATCATCAATGCTATAGATGCAGTTAAAAGTATTGAAAAATCGGCTCAAATTATTACTATCAAAACCGATATTTTCGAGGATGATACAGGTAGGTTTATTGTTGTATCTATCGCCCACAATGGTTCAACAATTCCGCCGGAAATTCAACAAATAATATTTGAGGAGTTTGGCCCTACTAAATCCTTTAAAAAATTTACAGGATTGGATCTGTCGGTGTGCTATAAAATTATTGTAGAATTGCACGGTGGCAGGCTGAAAGTTGAATCTCCGGTGCAACCTCAAATTAAATCTCAAACTGGGGGCGGTGCTGAGTTTATGGTAAAATTGCCGATCGTTTGATATCGCATTTTGCCGCCAGGAAAACCCGTCGCAAATCTTGCTAGTAAGCGGCGCGAAAAGCTTAATTTGGCTTCATAGGATCGTCAATTAAATAATTTCCCTTTTTTCTTGTAGGATGGGCGTCCCGCCCGCCCAGAAAGGACGGGCGGGACGCCCATCCCACAACAGTCATGAAAAGTGGATTTTATTTAATTCTCATCCCATAGTCAAGACTTTAGTCGTCATAAAACGGAGGGCTGAAGTCCTCAGTATAGAGCTAACTATCATTTGTTAAGAAAAATTGATAGCCTAGGATTAGGGAAATAATAAAGGTGCAACCACAGCAAACAACCAGCCTCCCATTACCAAGACTTCCGCAACAATTAATAAATTATTTCTGTTCATTTTCACATTAAGCATTTTCACATTAAGAGCGATCGACAAAAGAGCGAATTTTCTTCCACCAAGCAGCCGGCGAATCTTCCGGGCGATAGGCGGCATCAAACATCGACAAAATTAGCGGCAAACCCCCCACCTTCGCACTCATCAACAAGTGCATTGCCAGACAAAATACCAATACCACCCAACCAGAAGCGTGTAAATAATACCAAACCCGCGTCAATTCCCCAGCCGGCAGCCATTCTTCCTTAACCATACTGCCAGAAGCGATCGCCCAAGTCAGTGCTAGCAACATCAATGTATTCACAATCCGGTGCAAACTGTACCACCAAATCGGTTTTCCCAACTGCGTTAGTTTCCCAAAAGAATCCGGCTGCACCAAGCGTTTTTGGCCTGCGTGGAAACTGTACAATGCAAAAGCCGGCATTATTCCTAACAGCAACATCTTGCCAAAAGTGCCGTGAATCCCGATAATATCTGCAATCTGAGGCACGGGGACTTTGCCAAACCGCCCATCGTAGGTGTTGTAAACCAGAAATGCGCTCAAAATTGCTAAAAGGGCGATCGCAGCGTTAACCCCGTGCAGTAACCTGAGCAGCAATGGCTGGTAGGGTCTAGATTGCGGCATAGTCAATTCTGCTACTTGATAAATAATCTTTTACAGAATATAGCTAAGCGCTGATTTTTTCAACCCTCGCCAATTGTGAAATAAATGTGAGTCAAAAATGAATAGATTATGATAAAAACGCAATTATATCAAAACTTAGTGTAAAATAAAACAGTCAAGAGGAAGACTTTATTTATAACACCTAACATTTTACAAAAATGGATGCAGCCACTACCATTTTACTTTCCTTTGGACTAGCAGCAGATGCTTTTGCTGTCGCTGTTTCGAGCGGTTTAGCAATCAAGCACATGAAGGTAAATAAAGCTTTAAAAATTGCCTTATTCTTCGGATTTTTTCAAGCTTTAATGCCCGTAATAGGATGGTTAATCGGTCTTAGTTTTAGTTTTTTGATAAGACCGATCGACCATTGGATAGCTTTTGGGCTTTTGAGTTTCATTGGCGGGAGAATGATTTACGAATCGCTGCAAGGCGAAGAATGCGAGAAAAAGTTCAATCCCTTAGATACGGGGACTTTGATAACACTGTCGGTGGCGACGAGTATCGATGCCCTCGCAGTTGGCCTCGGATTTGCTGTGCTAAAAACTTCGATCGGCCCTGTCGTTAGTGCGATCGGATTTATTACTTTCTTTTTAGCCTTTGCAGGCGTGTTTATCGGACACAAGTGCGGCAACTTATTTGCAAATAAAATTGAGATATTGGGCGGAGCAATTTTGATTTTCATTGGCAGCAGAATCTTGTTTATGCACTTGACAGAAGTGCCATTAGTTATCGGCAATTAGTCATTAGTCAGTAGTTATTAGTCGAAGAGTGACATCAAAGTCTCTGTGGGCTGCAATTTCCAATTCCCAATTCCCAAAAAATGCTATAACAGCAATATTGTGTTAAAGGATAAAAATTTCGTGCTGAAACTTTACGGCCCAGGTCGCAGCAGGGCCTCAATTGTCAAGTGGTATCTAGAAGAAATAGCGGTTCCCTACGAATTTGTCACCCTGGATATGCAAGCAGGGGAACACTTGCAGCCAGAGTATCTCGAAATTAACCCGATCGGCAAAGTACCCGCGATCGCCGACGGAGATTTTAAACTTTGGGAATCCGGCGCAATTCTGCTGTATTTAGCTCAAAAACATGGTAAAATGCCAGACACTTTGGAGCAGCAAGCTCAAATCGTGCAGTGGGTAACGTTTGCTAACGCTACGTTGGGGCCGGGAATATTTACAGAAGCAACTCGCGATCGCGAAACTCCCAAGTTGTTAAAACCGTTAAATGAAATCTTCGAGAAACAGCCGTTTTTAATGGGTGATGAATTCGGCGTCGCCGACGCAGCAGTCGGGTCAATGTTGGCCTACATTCCGATGATGCTAAAACTCGACCTCAGTGCTTATCCGGCCGTTGTAGATTACATCAAGCGGATCACAGAAAGACCGGCATTCAAAAGTGCGATCGGCGGTAGCTGAAGGAAGGCACTACACGGATTAATTATTCATCTCTCTCTTCTCTTCCTCTGCGGTCTCTGCGGTCTCTGCGGTTAAATCATTCCGAAACAACCGTAAACGAGATCAGCCCAAAAACTCAACACGTAAAATCAGGGGCAATTCCAGAATTGCCCCTGCTTTTATTAAAATCAAACTTATCTAAATCCGACAGCCGCCTGCCAAACAAAAGCCAGCAGCAAGAAAAATACGGGAATGACTGGCAAAACATTAACCAAAGGCTCAAAAATCGAATAAGCTTCGGGCAGTTTTGCTAAGAGTAATGCAGCTTCCATGAATCAACCTACCTATCCAACAGAATTTTCTTGACACTCCTCAGCCTAAAGGCGTGAGGATTTTTAAGACTTTTGAGTCGTGAACAAACCTGACGGTCAACTGAGTACAGTTAGACCGGAGGCTTCTTTTTCCTTTTTTTCAAAGGCTTTTTATAGTGAGGTAGTTCCACCCCCACTTGCTAATATAGTATCAGAGTATTTCCAGATCATCTTGGGGTGTACAAGAATAATTGTCGGTTTCCGTACCTACACCCAACACGCCTTTCATCACGCGGGCGTAATTTATTCGGGGTACTTCGCGCAGCGCTCTGATTAATCCCCTCTAAATATACCGAGGGACTTCCCGGCTGGTAGTTAATATCCCTATTGCTAGGGTTCCCAGGCTGACCACGTATGCACGTTACGTGCGTAGTCATGTCTCCTCAAGAATGTTTTGGGCGTAGACTTTCCCCCAGTCCGGGGGTAGGTTTTTAAATCTTGTCTGATCTCGATAGCATACCACACAAAGCGCGTGGATATGTTTACCCAAATACCTAGGATTTCTGACTTCGCACGGTGTGGAAAAAGCCGTCCTACAACGACTGGGTTTTAAACCCAATTTTCAGATAATTGTCGCATATCTTCACCCAAGGCAATCACGATCGATCGACTGTCGGTGCAAGCCAGTAGGCAAACTCTTCAGTAAATCGATCTGCCAAAATCGCCTCCCGCATCCTCCCAGTAAAGCGAATCAACTCCGTCACATTGTGAATCGCCAGCAAAGTATAGCCCAGCACTTCGTTAGCCCGCGCCAAATGAGCCAAATAAGCCCGACTGAATTTTTGGCAGGTATAACAAGGACAAGACTCATCCAGCGGAGCAAAATCCTCCCGGAACCGAGCATTTTTCAAATTCCAGCGTTCCCCACCAACAAAAGCCGTCCCGTGGCGGGCCAGCCGAGTCGGAATCACGCAGTCAAACATATCTACGCCACTCGCCACCGCCAGCGCCATTTCCCGATAAGTCCCAATCCCCATCAAATAACGCGGTTTATTTGCCGGCAACAGAGGCGCAGTCACCTTCACAATCTCTGCGATCAAATCCCCCGATTCCCCCACACTAACCCCGCCGATGGCATAGCCTGGTAAATCCAAATCTACCAACTGGTTCGCCGCGCGCGATCGCAAATCGGGGAAAACGCCCCCCTGGACGATGCCGAACAAAGCTTGATCCGGGCGCGAGTGAGCTTGAATGCAGCGTTGCAGCCAGCGGTAAGTGCGATTTGTGGCAGCCTCCACCTCCTCCCGTGTAGCGGGGTAAGGGGGACACTCGTCAAAGGCCATAATCACATCGGCGCCCAACTGATTCTGAATTTCGATCGATCGTTCCGGCGTCAAATTAATCATGCGGCCATCGCGGGGAGAGCGAAAAGTCACCCCATTCTCAGAAATAGTCCGCATTTGGCTCAAGCTAAACACCTGAAAGCCACCCGAATCCGTCAGCATCGGGCCCGGCCAAGCCATAAATTTATGCAATCCACCTGCGCCTGCGACAATCGCTTCCCCCGGCTGCAAATGCAAGTGATAAGTATTTGCCAAAACCATTTGAGAACCCGCCGCCTCAAGATGTGCCGGTGTCAAAGTTTTGACATTAGCTAGCGTCCCCACTGGCATAAATTTAGGCGTTTCCACCACACCGTGGGGAGTCGCAAAAACCCCTGCACGCGCTTGGGTATGGCTGCAATTAGCCTGACATTTAAAAGAAAATTTCGCCTTGTCCTCAGTCATTAGTCCTCGATGCTCGTTAACCGCTACTCGGCCGTCCGTGTTATTTGAGATGTTGCACCATTCTCAATTACTTGTTTAGGAACAGGCTTTTCGGCCTGTTCCACAAGAAAATTCACTCTTTGTGGAACAGGCCGAAAAGCCTGTTAAGCGAGAATGGTGCAAGATGTGAGTGTTATTTAATCTATTGTTGATGACATCGCGACAAAAAAAACCATGACCCCGCCCAAAAACGGAGACAAGTTTCCGACAATCGTCGTGGAGGGCAAAAAATTTTAGACCTTAGTTCTATCTCCCAGATTCACGGCGCTGCGAGTAAATCTAAAATCTAAAATCTAAAATCTAAAATCGAGTGACTGACCATTAAAAGGGGGAATCATCTTCGTCCAATTGCAGATCCCAGTTGCCTGAGAGTACCTGATCGACAACCGCATCCAAAGCCGCAGCATTTAAATTCCGGGCGAATTGCTCTTGCAAAGGATTGGAGAGGGGAATTAACCGCAACAGCCGTCCGTCTTGAACCAGGTCAAAATAAGCACCATCTTCAGGAGACTGTTTCAGTTCCAGGTAATCAAAACTATACACGTTCAAATAAAGCGCATGGTTGGCAATCAGGGTAGAACGCTGGGGGTTGGCGAAGACTTCGAGTACATAACCTTCCCCTTCGCTATAAATCTGGCCATCTTGTATGTGAAGGTAGCGGACACGTCCTAAATCAAACAGCAATCTTTTGATATCGCGTTTGTTGACGACGATCCCTGTATCGATGATGCAAGGAGCAACTACCCTGTTATTCAATTGATCGTGACTCATGGAGTAAAAGCCTCTGTTGTAGTATTTTCCCGTCTTGAAAATCAGGGAGTTAGCTAGAATTCTTGGTACGGGAAACGCGGATCTTGAGTTTAGTCTTTTTAGATAGGGAGCTTGGGGATCGCTGCCGACAGAGGTTTTCCGGGGAAAAGAGCGGGCGACAGGAGGAATGCTCGATCCAAAAAACTAGGGTGTTACAGTCCAATTCTGGCACACGCTAATCGATTGACAACTGCATACCAGATGAAAAATTTTCTATCTTATGGTGCATGATAAATGGGTTCGCTCTACGATCGACTTTTTCCGGAATCAAGGCGCTGCCATCGCAGCCGCAGTCGCTTTTTATACTTGTTTGCCGGTACCGGTGTCTTGGACTTTGGAGTTTCGGGGCATTGCCCGCTTGGCACCGGCGATCGGGCTTTTGATTGGGGGGATGGTGGGACTGGCGGATGTTGGGTTGCAGTTGTTGGGAATGCCTGCTCTGACTCGATCGGCCTTGGTGGTAGTTTTGGGCATCGCCGTGACTGGCGGGCTGCACCTAGACGGGGCAATGGACGCGGCGGACGGACTGGCTGTACCCGACCCCGTGCGTCGGCTGGAAGTCATGCGGGACAGCGTTACAGGAGCCTTTGGGGCGATGGCTGCGATCGCGATCGTGCTGCTGAAAACTGCCGCTCTCTCGGACTTGAATAGCTATCGGTGGCTGGCTTTGATGGGTGTCGCGGGTTGGGGGAGGTGGGCCCAACTGGTGGCGATCGCCCGCTATCCCTATCTCCGGGCCGAGGGTAAGGGAGCTTTTCACAAGGAATCGATTTATTCTCCTTTTGATTTTATACCGGGAGTGCTGTTGCTGCTGAGTTTGAGCGTGGTGCAAGTTGTCTTGGATGGCGATCGGTGGCTGTTGGCGGTGGGGATGGCTTTGGGGGGAAGTGCGATCGGAATTTTTGCCGGAGCCTGGTTTAACCACCGTTTGGGCGGCCACACGGGCGATACTTACGGTGCCGTAGTCGAGTGGACGGAGGCTTTATTGCTGTGTCTTTTGGCAGCTTTGGAAGGTTAAATTGTTTCTGAGTTAACGGCACCATTCTGCATCATCCAAACGAAAAAGCTGAGGATTTGCTCGACAGGGGGCAGAGGATAGACGGATAAGTCGATCGTCACAGTTTGATTTTCGAGTTTGATAAATTGCCATTGAATGCCATTACTCACGCTCCCATAGATGATGGGGATGTTTTTTTCTTTGGCTTGATTGAAGCGTTGAGCGGCAACCATTTCGGCAATACACTGACCCAATCCGCTTTTGAGGTCGGTCTTTTTTGCTTCGACAATTACAACGGCGGGGGCTTCAATTTCTAGGACTTCGGACGATCGCGTCAGCAGAAAATCAAACACTCCATTCAGTCCGACAGCTTCGTCGATGGTGAAGTCTTCGCCGGAGAAAAGGCTAATTTGGCGATCGAGAATCCGCCTCACTTCCAGCAGTACGGGATAGATAATTCCTTCCGATCGCGCTTTTTCACTTCCCGATGTAGCGACGATGGGGAGGCTATCTTTGAGGGTGCCGCTGAGGATGTCTGAGGGTGCGATCGGGTTTAGCGGAGGTATAAAGCGAGAGCCTTCTTGGACTGTGAGACCGAAAGCTTGTTTCGCTTTGGCGATCGTAGTAAATTGACTGTATGGCATAATTTTTTCTAGTTGACCATTATAGGTTTTGTTTCGCTATTAATTACTGTAAATGATATTAATCGCGGCTACAATTCTCCTCGAACGGTACGGTGTTGCAAGGGAAATAAGTCATCGAGTTGAGTGACGGATTATTGGTCGGGTTGTCGAGTTTTGTCGAGTACATTGCGAATCGAAACTCTACCCAACCAAAACTGGCGTTGCTGATTTACGGTATGAAGGGCTAAATATGCAAGTCATAGAAACCACTATCTACAAAATTTAATTAAACTTAACTATTGTTTTTGAAGCTTTTACCTAGGGTTCAAGCATTATTTTCAACCAATTTAACAAATAGTAGTGAGATTAGCGTGCGCCAAGACTTTGCAGGTGACGAGAAACCGGGTTTCTGCGACAAATTTCGGTTGAGTACGAAAAATACACTCAGAAACCAGGTTTCTGAGATCCTGCGCTATAATTCCTGTCGTTGGGTGGCGATAAACCGGATTTTTTCACCTAATACCCTGACTGTCATGGCATATTTTGGTTGAAAAACCCGGTGCTAAATGAATGGAAAATGCAACTGCAAATTTTCCATTCATTCTCAATTTTTACGCTTTCGGCTCAACCCAAACCGTCATCCCCTCAACCCTCAAACCTTTGCCGCGAGTGCCGCAATATTGACCGTTAGCAGTAACAGGAGTATCGCCCACATTCTGGATGTGAGCCGTATAAAATACGTCGTATTTATCAGCTTGCGGCCCTGTCAGTCGCGTGGCAAATCCCTCAATCCGCTTAGCTTTGCCCCGGAAACCGGCTAACTCTCCTTCCGAGATCCAAGCAGTATCGCCAACTCCTTCAACGTGAGCCATGTACTGCAAATTTAAACCGGCAACGGGAGGCTCTATTTTAATTTGAAATCCTTCGACGCGGCGGCCTTGAGCTTTAGTACCCGCATATTCTCGATCGCTAAAAGTTCGATCGCCAATTCCTTGAATGTGCGCCAACACTTTTAAACCCACAGGCGCCACTGTTTGGGAACTCGCAGACGGCGCGAGCCAAACTTTGATACCCTCTATTCTCAAAGCTTTGCCGCGAGTACCGCAATATTCGCCGTTGGAGGACACGTCGGTGTCGCCGATATTCTGAATGTGAGCGCTATAAAATACGTCGTATTTATCAGCTTGCGGCCCGCTCAACCGCACCGCAAATCCTTCAATTCGTTTCGCTTGACCCCGAAAACCGGCCAATTCTCCTTCGCTAAGCCAAGGAGTGTCGCCAACACCTTCGACGTGAGCCATGTACTCGACATTTAAGCCGGGAATTAGCGGGTCGATCTTAATCGCAAATCCTTCGACACGACGCCCTTGAGCTTTAGTACCCGCGTATTCTTGAGAACCGAAAGTTCGATCGCCAATTCCCTGAATGTGCACCAAAACTTTGATTCCCAAACCGCCCTCTACTGCCACCGGTTGTTGAATGTCCCGAGGTGCCCCAAAAACAATGTTCCCGGAACCGGTTGTCTGAAGAGACTTAGGTACTTCCACGCTGGGAACAATAATTACCTCGTGCATGGGGACAGAAGGCGCGGGGGATTCCAAAATCTGGATCTGTGGCGCAACTGTAACTTGTTTCGGTGCCACATTTCCTGACGGGATGACAATCACTTCTGGCAAAGGTTCGGCGCTGATTTTTTGTTCTGGCGCTGGTTTAAATGCGGGTTCGACTTTTGCAGGTGCTGCTTTTACCATCTCAGCAATGGTTAATTTGCCTCTGGAAATGGCTACGGCTATTTGTTTGCCAAAAGCGGCGCTGACTGTTTCTTCGAGGATTACCCACTGTTCGTCATCTAATTTGTCTTGCTGTTCCACCAGGGCGAGCACTGCTGAAACTGGGTGTTTGCCGCTGACTAAGGATTCTGCGTCGGAATGCAGTTGAGTTGGGGTGGATTCGGAAATCGCGCGCTGCAGTTCGCGGGCTCTGGCATGAACTGATTGTAAGGGCGCGAAGTCGCTTTGTTCGCGGTGGGCGATCGCCAATACTCGATCGATCACTTTCAATGCTGCATCGCGAATTTCTGCTTTTCCTTCAGAAGCGGAGGCAGTCTCGACTAAGTTTTGAATCTCTTTGAGGGAAGTAATTTCCCCTGGTGCGATACCGGATTTGTTGAGATCGAGAGCTTGTTTTTGGACTGCGGCAAAGTTGCGGCTGTAGGCGGCTACTTCTTGCAGCAAGCTGTCAGAGGGAGGAAGCCCGGACTCTTGCAGTTGTTTTGCTGCCATTGATAGGCGATCGGCCAAATTAGCATAAGTTTCCGATAGTCGGGCTATTTGTTGTAGCAAATCTTTATGTGGTGCTTCCATATGTCTTGCAGTAAATATTTAACTTGCTGATTATAGACGTTGAGCGTCTTCTGAAGGTAGAAGGCAGTAGTCAATGGATTTTAGATTTTAGATTTGAGATTTTAGATTGAAGCCTTGACCGCACGGATAAATTCGGGGGCTCCTTTATCGGATACAGGTTTTTTATTTCTGGACGGATGAACCCGGGGGCTTGTATCCTAGATGCTTTCGGTCATTAGGATCGTCAATTAAATAATTTCCCTTTTTTCTTGTGGGATGGGCGTGCCCCCCCACCAGTATGGACGGGCGGGGCGCCCATCCCACAACAGTCATGAAAAGTGGATTTTATTTAATTCTCACCCTTAGTCATTAGTCCCAGGGAAGAAGAAAAATGCTCCCCCTCTCCGACTCCTCCACTCGGATACTCTCCGACTCCCCCACCCAGACACCCGGACACTCTCCGACTCCCCACTCTCCGACTCCTCCTCTGGTATCCCCCGCGTGATCTCCGTCACAACAGTGCAAATACTTAGTCACACTCTGCGACTCCGGCTGTCACGAGTGGCCCGTCACAATGTCACACCTATTGAGCAATAGCCGTCACTGCTGATTCTGTGAAAACATTCGATACTTAGGCTTGAACCAATAAAATCCCGAAGTGTTATGGTACTAATTCGCGACCTCGCCCAGCAAGCTCTGGCTCTGGGCTATCTAACCCTTGAAGCCGAAAATCAACTGCGGCGGATGTTAACTACCACCCAGTATGACTTGGAAGACTTAAATGCTTTTATGGCTTTGCAACTAGCAGCTATGTCTGGAGGAGTGAAACAAGAGTCTCGCGAGCTAAAAAAGTTTGAAATCTTTGGCGAGACGGCTTCCGAAACTTCCTGTTAGTAATTAGTTGGCTTTTGATTAGTTAAAATTTAGTAAGGGACATTTTTACCGTGCAGGTTCGTGAAGTTGTAAAACAAGCTATTGCCGCTGGATATCTGAGTTTGGAAGCAGAAAATGAAATGCAGAAGATTTTTTCCTCAGCCAAGTGTGATTTGGAAGATTTGAATGCTTTTATGAGCTTGCAGTTAGCTGCGATGGCGGGTCGGGTGAGGCAAGAGTCTTTGGAATTGATAAAAATGCCAAATTTCCATGATAGGAATTAATTTGTTATTCAATCATCTGGGGATATAAATATTAAGCTTTATTTAAAATTACGGGTGAAAGCATATAATTATTGGCTGATTTATATACTAATTAATTTAAAAAATATTGGTATTTTGCTTCAATGGGTGTTAAGCAAATTCACTAAAATTGAAATAAATATTAAAATGAAGATTTAAGTGGATAGTGAGGACTTCACTCATCAAAGGTCAGGCTGGATGACCAGACCTGTCAAGGCGTAGTCACAGTGTTTGTTTCGTACAAGTTTATCATTATTATTATTGAGATGTTATTTATGATTAATTATCTATCAAATCGAGAAGATTTATCGATCGCCCCAAGCAGAGATTTCCAGCTTTTTAGCCACTTTTTAGCCGTTGCATAATTGCGGGATGATTTTGATTGTTTTTTTGTGGAATGGACTCTCGTAAGCTGTTGCGGCATTTAAATTGTATGTCAAAAAAAATCAAAGTCTTGTGAGGTGGGCGTCCCGCCCGCCCTGAATATACAATTTAAATGCGCGACAGCTTAGCCCGAAAGCGTGTATTTTCACCGCAGGCGGAACACCCCACAATATATTAGTCTCAACTTAAGCTTTTAGTCCGCCAGTCCTCCCGCTCACCCGTCAGTCCGCCAGGGAATGAATTCCCTGTCGAGAGAGCAAAAGTCCTCTCAAAGAGGACTGAAGAACTCATTAGTCCTCATAGCGAGGACTTTCGCTTTGATGGAGACTCTTGTTGAAACCCGTGCTGGAATAAGGGTTTAACGTTAAGTTAACACCAATGCCCACAATAATCATCCTCAAATTGTGTAACGCTCCTTTTTCACCTTATTGACAGATATGGCTGGGATAATGGCAAACAATTTACGATCAATGATTAACTGGGGTTGGTATGAAACAGCTAATATTATTTTCCCTCCATCGACCGTAATAAAGTTAGTTCGTAGTGAGTAATTTAACCGTCATAAAACTAGCTCGTACTTCCTTCGTCACTACAAACGTTATAACGGTTATAATACCCGATTTTATATCATCACTGAGACTATTTCCTACGACTTCGACGCTCTAACTCTTTAATTACTCTCAGAACAAACAGCGACATTAAAGCGCCAATTAAGGCCAGTTGCCACAACCCGCATCCTGCAGCAGTTCCTAAAGCTGCTGACACCCAAATAGCGGCGGCAGATGTGAGCCCGTGAACTTCAACTTTGCCTATTTCATGTCGATTTTGCCGCAGGATTTCTCCGCCTCCCAAAAACCCAATCCCGGCAGCAACGCCTTGAATTACGCGCGCTACAGCATCTCCTCCGTTTTCATTTTTCCCCATTGCCAGCGGCATTAAAACAAACAGCGCACAACCCATACTAACTAGCATATGAGTTCTCAATCCCGCTGGTTTATTTCTGAGTTGGCGCTCCCATCCAATAATTCCGCCAACAAACATGGCTAGGCACAACCTTAAAAGTATGCCTAGCCAATTATCGGGAGACCACAAGTTAGCGATCGACAATGTTTTACTGCAAATAATTGATTCGGAAGATACCAATATTAGCGGAGCACGATGTCCGATCGCAATCTCACTGCCAAATCTTGTTCCGGGCGAATCACCAGCACGTCAACGCTGCGCCGCCCCAACAATACTCCAGCTAAAGCGCCGATCCCAACGCCTCCCAATACTTCTTCAGTCGCGATCGCTTTGTCGCCGGTAATGCCTGCGAGTGCAGCCGCAGCAGCAGCACCCAAGGCTGCACCTTGCGCTACTGAACCTGTGCCAGCACCTTTTTGGACTCTTTCGGTTCGGGTAATAATTCCCGAATAGCCATCAATCCGATAGCGTTGGCGGCGGCTGATAATTAACTCTCTGGCAACAAATTGAGTACCGATTTGATTGCCTCTTCTGACAGGTTGCAGTGCCCCGACTATCTGGCTGCCTCCGGGGATTAATACTCTGCCTTGAGGTGTGCGGATGTCTTGCGCTACTGTTAAAGTTAAAGGTGAAGTTTCTTCGCGGGTGACAACTATTTTGTCTTTTTCATACCTAACTGGAATTACACTGCCCGACGGAATTCGGATGCTATCAAATTGGGAAATTCTTTGTTGGGCTTCTGCGGGAGTAGCTACCACCAGCGGCGCGCTGGTTCCCACTGTAATGCCCAGTGCGAGGATTGCTGCTGTTGCTGAACGCCATTTTTGAGAAGTAATCATATAAATTGTCTCCTTGCTTCGGTTTTTGTTTACTTAGGAACGCACTACTGCTAAATTTGTTTCTGGTTTCGCATTCATCTGATGTTTTGATTATGGCAGGCTGGAATTCTACCAGTTGGGAAGATAAGGTTGATAATCAAGAAGTTGAAAATTTGGAAAAATCGAGAAAATCCCCAATACAGGGGCGATCGGGAAGATAAGGAAGATAGTCAACAGTCAATCGATTTTAGATTTTAGATTTTAGATTTTAGATTAAAGAATTGAAGCATTGACCCCACCGATAAATACGTTCGGCAAGTTTCATCGGATACAGGTTTTTTATTTCTGGACGGATGAATCACGTGGCGGGTATCCTGGATGCGGGAATTGTCAACAGTCAACAGTCAACAGTCAACAATTAATTGTTGAGAGCGTTTAAGGCTAGCAATCCAGCACCGAAAGCTGGTTCGTATCGGGGCGAAATAACCTTAGCTTTTGGGGCGATCGCACTTATGGCTGCTTCAAACCGACCTCGGCAATTTGCCTCTCCACCCCACACACCTCCTACGATCACAATTTCAAATTCTTCTGTTTGGTTAAATAGCGCTGAAATGGCTATTTTGGTTGAATAGGTTAATTCTGCTACAGCATTATTGATAATGCAGTCAGCGACGCGATCGCCCTCTGCTGCGGCTTGTTGGACAATCGGCGCTAAAGCTGCAATTTCTTTGACTCCCCAACCGCGCCCGTAAACAACTTCTACCAATTCTTCTAGGTTATTGAGGCCTAAATGCTTTTGAAATTTTTCCGCAAGCACGGTAAAATCTTCGCGTCCGTCATAGAACTTCAAAGCAGCTTGCAAACCCTGAAGGGCTATGTTATACCCGCTGCCTTCATCGCCTAAAATATATCCCCAACCGCCGACTCGTTTAGTTTTCCCGTGACGGTTTTGCCCAAAAACAATCGAACCTGTTCCTGAAATAACGGCGATACCTACTGGATAACCTGTACCGCCAGCAAGTGCGATCGCGCAGTCGCTGCAAATTACTATATTCCTGGGCAGGAACGATCGGGTTACTGGTAAAGTATTCGTCAACTGCAAGTTCTGCACTACAAATTGCACTATTTCACGATCTTTTGGACGCCCGACGCCTGCTAGTCCCAGACCAATTGCTTCTATGTTGAGATTGCTATTCATCTCGATTTTAGCGGACAGAACTGCTCGTTCGATCGCCAATTGGATGGATTGTTTTGCTGTCTCAATTCCCAGGGTTTGATAATTGGACGGCCCTGCTTCACCCCGTCCTAAAACAAGGTGGTTGTCATCCATTAAAAGGCAGATTGTTTTAGTGCCGCCGCCGTCGATGCCGAATACGTAGCTCATGAATAATTTAGAGAATAATAGAGCAACCCAGATTAACAGATATCTCTCTATTCTACGCTTTGTACAATCAGATTAAACTGAGATGTTGTACCATTGTCAATAAGCCTTTTATGAACAGGCTTTCCGGCCTGTTCCACAAGAAAATTAATCTCCTGTGGAACAGACCGGAAAGCCTGTTCTTCAGAATGGTGCAAGATGTGAGATTAAATCGACAGAGCAATGCTAATAATAATTAAACCTAATAATGCTAACCAAACCAGATGGCGCTGACACCAATTTTTGATTGATTGCAGCCCGTCGCCGCTGCTGTAAGGAATCGTCTGTGGCACAAGTGGCTCAGCTTGATTGTGATAAAGCGTGCATTCTTTGGCAAAAGGACGCTGCGGGTAGTTGCAAGTATCGTCTGCGTGATAAATACAGGTAGTACACAGAAATTCTTCGGGTTTCGATCGATAAAGGGGGATACCCGGATGACCGAAAGCTTTGAGGGGGATTTTGCAGTGTGGACAGGCCAGGGCTTGGGCGTCTACAGGTTGGTGACAGCGGGGGCAATCAGGCATAGACAGCAGGGTGATGGGGTAATGTGGTGGGTAGGCTCATTAGCGGGTTTTCCGAACGCCGAGAATGGGCGATCGCCTCGCCATCAGGCGGCTGGATGCTCCAAAATAGAAAGGTAGGTGTGCGCTGATGTAACTTTAAGTTTACAGATGGTTTCGCAGCGACTGCAGGCGACCTGAGCCGATCGGGTATGAAAGGGCAAACATTAGGAAAAATCTATGGATAACAATAGCAACTTACTCAAACAACTGGTAATGCTGGGCATTGGTACTACCTCTCTGGTGGCAGAGAAATTGCAGGAAGTCAGCGAGCAATGGGTCAAAGATGGCAAAATCAATCCTGAGCAAGCCAAAACCTTTGTCGATGACATGACGGAGCACATCAAGTCTGAACAGGGGAATTGGGAGACGCAGTTGCAGCGGCAACTACGGAATATGCTGCAAGATATGGGAGTCCCCCGACAGTCCGAAATGGATGAGTTGCGGGGAAGGCTCGATCGTTTGGAACGTCAGATGCGGGATTTAGAAAACCGTAACTGGCGCTGAGTTCGCTCCTCTTCTGCAAGCTTCGCTAACGCCCGCGAGAAGTTGGCTGCTATCTTGTGATAAGATTGTCACCCGAAGGCAGAAGGCTAAAAAAGGCACTTATGTAGAAGCCATTTATGTAGAATAACAAACATTTTGACTTCATACTTTTGCCTTTAAAATTATCTGATACCTGCCGTTTTTTGGTGGAAAAGTTCAGATAAAATTTGGTAGTTCTTGTTGTACTAGATGTCTTAGATATCTGAGATATCGCGGTTAAAAGTATTAGGAGGATTAATTTTGCGAGGAGTTCTAGTCAGCTTGGGAGTAATGCTGGTTTGCTTTTTGTTTTTGATAGTCGCTCAAATGGGCGGTTCTGGGTCCCAAGCAGTTGCAGCCGAATTGAACAATCTTTTACCAGAGACTGCTATTGAGAAGTTGTCAGCGCAGTCTTTGAATGAAAATAGCTTGCTAGTAGCTGATGCTACTTTACCGAAGGTACCAGCTACTATCGCTGGCAATAACATGACTGATAATACTGAGAAAACTGTTAATACTGAGAAAACTGTCACCACAGATTCAGGTCTGAAATATGTTGAATTGACAGAGGGTAAGGGGGCGACTCCAAAAACCGGGCAGACGGTTGTCGTACACTACACTGGAACTTTGGAGGATGGCACGAAGTTTGACAGTTCGCGCGATCGCAATTCACCTTTTCAGTTCAAAATTGGCGTGGGTCAAGTAATTAAGGGTTGGGATGAAGGTGTCGGTACGATGAAAGTTGGAGACCGGCGCAAGTTGATTATTCCCCCTGAACTCGGTTACGGCGCTCGCGGTGCGGGCGGGGTGATTCCTCCTAATGCTACGCTGATTTTTGATGTGGAATTGTTGAGAATCGGTGGCTAGGTAGCTCAATCTAATTCAACGTAAAACTTTTACGGTATTTAGAAACCCGGTTTTTTTTGAGAAACCGGGTTTTTGTGTATGTTCTGGTTGATTTACGATCGCTTCGGAGATGCCAGATTGCGAAAGCAGGTATATTGGGCGTCAAATAATAGTTTGATGATTCCTGTGGGCCCGTTTCTGTGTTTGGTAATAATTACTTCTGCAATTCCGCGATCGGGCGAATCAGGATTGTAATATTCATCGCGGTAGAGCATAATTACTAAATCTGCGTCTTGCTCAATGCTTCCACTTTCTCTCAAATCTGACATCATGGGCCGCTTGTTTGTCCTCGCTTCTACACCCCGACTCAACTGAGATAAGGCAATAATCGGCACGTTGAGTTCGCGGGCTAAACCTTTAAGACTTCTGGTAATTCGAGATAGTTCTTGCACACGGTTGTCGCTGGTACCTTCCATTAATTGCAGGTAATCTAGCAAGACTAATCCTAGGGTTCCGCCTTGTTCTGCTTGGAGGCGGCGGACTTTCGATCGTATTTCTGTGACGGTAATATTGGGAGTATCGTCAATAAATAGTGGTAGTTCTGATAAATTGCCAATGGCTGTACTGATTGGTTCCCATTCGTTTTGACTGATTCTACCCGATCGCAATCGGTTACTTTCTATTTTGGCTTCGCTGGACAGGATGCGCTGCACTAGCTGTTCTTTCGACATTTCTAAGCTGAAAACGGCAACCGGCAATTTCTGCTGTCCGGCGGCGATGTGGTGGGCGATGTTGGTACAGAAAGCAGTATTGTGAACGCAGATATCGTTAGCCACAAAATTGTGCGTCTCCGGGATAGTTAAGTCGTAAACTTGCTTGTTTCCCATCGGTTCGATGGAAACTATTTCATCCCAGTAAACCTCGCTATCTGCCAGTTGTTTCAGCCACAAATTATCTAAAGCCGTTGCTAAAACTAAAAATCTTTCCCTGGACAGCGCACGTCTACCAACGTGGATATTTGAATGACCTTTGATACCTGCGCGTTTTGCTAAGGATGCCCAAGATTCGTTGCCTTTTGCTAATGCTAGATATTCCCAAGCTTCCACTGGAATCAAATCGCGGTTATTGTGAGATTCTTTATTTTCTAATGCTTCTTTTACTTTGAATAAGGCTACCTCTTTGCCAAAAATGCCAATTTCTGATATGAAGGTTTTGATTGATTTTGCGTCAGTAATATCAATTTGCCAAGCTGGTCTGCGAGTATTTTTGTATTTGACAGAACGCTTTTTGAGGGCGGCAATGATGCCAAATCTCAGCAGTAGATGCTGGACGTGTCTGGCTAGTCCTTCGCTGACAGAACAGTAGCCTAGTTGAGATTGACCGCTGGTAAGCACGGTTGCCCAGCCGTCTGTTGAAAAGAGGCGGTTGAGAAAAAGGGCAACTTGCGATCGCTCCAATTTAAAAACTATTTCTGGTACTGTTTTCTGGTGAGCATTTTTGCCCATCAGACCTAATTCTTCTAACCAATGTCTCAGAGGATTTTTATGTTTTGTATTAATAGCATCCATTCCGGGCCCGGTTAGCTGTTTTGGTTCTACTTCTAAAATTTCACAGATCCGACTAAATAATTCTTGATTTGGGAAGGCAATTCCTTGTACCCAAGACCAGGCTAAAACAGGTGGAACTTCCAATTTTTGAGCGAATTCTGGAACAGACAAATTTCGTTTTTCAAGGAGTTTTTGTAGATTCCCACCAAAGAGCTCTATTTTCTCTGTGTAACCTTCTCGATCGCCCATGACATAATATTCTGGTGCGCGTTTCCCTTGCTCGCGGAATCGCAGCTTAAGACCTCCGAAGCTAGTAGCAGCTTCAGCAAAATCTTGTAGTATAGCAGTATTTCCATTTGTGAACTTCGGGGCGCTGCGTGTCAAACACCCATCCCCAATTAGATAAGCCAATAACTTAACTTCACAGGATCGGATGGTTTCTTTACCAAAAACATTCATCCTGCGGGGGACAGCAATTTTATCGCCTGCTTGTATTTGGGCCAACTGCCGCCATCCCTTAATTGTTAAAAATGGGTGTGTAATTGTAGTTTCTATAAAGCGTCCCAGTCTTGTTGTGACCCGAAATACAGGCTTAATTCCATCATCTATAAAAGCTGATGGTCTAGTTAGGTGAAATTGCCAATCTTCTCCTAATGTTAGGAATTCAGCTTGACGTTTTTGATAGATTTCTTCAAGGGTAACAAGGCTTCCATCGCTTTGTAGAATAACGGACTCATCTGTACAGCACTTTCCCATCGCCGGCCTAGCCGCAACGATGATTAAATCCGATCGCTGAAAGCCTCCTGTCATAGCATCTAAGTCATAGAAACCGCACGGAATACCGGGAAGTGTGAGGCCTTCATTGCGATTTTCTAGGTCTTGAAATGTTTGGTTTAGTGTTTCGCCGATCGATACTAAATCCTGTTGCGGGCGTTCTTGAGTTATGCTGAAAATTTCTTGTTCGGCGCGGTCTAAGACTGTTTCTAGTGGTGTTGCTGTCTCGTAACCTAATTGTACTATGTTGTTGCCAGCTTCGATTAATTTGCGGCGCTGATATTTGTCTTCAACTAAAACTGCATATTGGTCGATGTTGACTGCGGAAACTGTGCGATCGACTAATTGTGCTAATTTAGTTAGTCCTCCTACTTGCTCTAACTGGTTGCGGTCGGTTAGCGCAGTTGTTACCGTCATTAAATCGGTAGGTTGACCCTGTAAAAATAGCCCTAATGCCGATCGATAAATGACTTGATGAGCGCTGATGGCAAAAAACTCCGGTCGCAGAAGTTCGGCAATTCGGGAAATAGCTTCAGGGTCAATTAAAATTCCCCCCAAAATTGCTTCTTCTGCCTCTATATTTGTCGGCATCAAATCGCTCATTAGTCAATAGTTATTGGTTATTGGTTATTGGTTATTGGTTATTGGTTATTGGTTATTGGTTATGGGTTATTAGAAAAACAAATGACAATGCCCCATGCCCAATGCCCAATTCCCAATTCCCAATTCCCAATACCAAATTACATCGGAACAACTTGAATATCAACTTCGGCGGTAACTTCGGCGTGAAGTTTGATTTCAGCTTTGTATGTACCAGTTTGGCGAATTTCGGGTAGGGTGATGCCCCGCCGATCGACTTCTTGACTGGTAGAGTTGAAAATTAGTTCTGCTACTTCTTGGTTGGTAACAGTACCAAAAATCGCGTCAGCTTCGCCAACTTGCTTGGAAATGATGAAAGGCCCAGCCGATTCGAGGGCGGTTTTGCGGACTTCAGCTTGCTGCTTGAGCTCTAGCTGGCGCAGTCTTTCTTCTTCACGGCGGCGCTCTGCTTGCTTGAGAATGCCTGGAGTGGCTTTAAATCCCATGCCTTGGGGTACTAGGTAGTTGCGGGCGTAGCCTGGGGCTACTTCTACTACGTCGCCAGCTTTGCCGAGTTTGCTGACATCTTTATTTAAAACTAATTGAACGCGCTTGGCCATGATCGTGGGTTGTGGGGTTTTAACTGCAACTTTTTATAATAGCGAAGTTTTAGGGGCGATCGCAAGGGAGTTCGGCAACGGATTATGTAGCGGATGTAACGGATGTAACGGATTTAATGGATGGATGTTGAGATTCGAGGTTCGAGATTCGACGTTCGAGGGAAGAAACAGGGATAATATTTTTAAGGGGCAAATTCAGTTTGAAATTACGCAACACGGGGGTGCTGTAATGAGCCAAATCAACTACAGTGCAATGTCTTACCGAACACTCAGGCTTGATTTTCAAGGCGCTGGGCGACGATCGATCGCGCTACAGTAGCAACTAACTGGGTCGGATTGATCGGCTTGGCTAAGTGTTTGTCAAATCCGGCTTGCAAAATTTGGCGCTCGTTGGCTTCTCCAGCATAGGCCGTTAAGGCGATCGCCAACAACTGCCGATACTCAGGCGCAAGCTGAGTGCGGATGCGATGGATCAACATATATCCGTCCATCTGGGGCATTCCGATGTCGCTGACGAGCAAATCCGGTGCAGTTTGTTCGATCGACTCTAGCGCCTCAGCAGCAGATGACAGGGAAATCACCTCTGCACCCGCTTCCTCAAGCACGAAAGCAACAAAATCTCGCGAGTCGAGTTCATCATCTACCACCAAAATTCTCAATCCAGCTAGTGGCAAGGATGAGAGATCGGGACAAGCAGACCAATTGAGGGCTTCATCGTCCTGCCTTCTAGAATCATCATTTAATAGCGGTAATCTCACCGTAAACGTCGCTCCTTGACCTTCTCCTGCGCTTTCTGCAAACACCGTTCCGCCGTGAAGTTCGATCAGTTGGCGAACGATCGCCAATCCCAATCCCAAGCCGCCAAATTTGCGAGTTGTTGCGCCATCTTCTTGTCGGAAATGGTCAAAAACATAAGGCAAGAAATCGGGAAGAATACCTTTACCCGTGTCCGTAACTTTAATTTGAGCTTGGTGTTCGATTTGCCCTAATCGAACTTCTACTCGACCGCCTTCTGGCGTGAATTTCACAGCATTTGATAACAAATTCCACACAATTTGTTGCAAGCGACTTGTATCGCCGAGAACTTGCCCGACATCGGGATTTAAGATTGTTTGGATTTGAATTTTTTTAGCTTCCGCTGCTAATTGCACGGTTTCCACAGCAGATGGAATAATGGTTGCCAGATTCATCGGAGCAACATTCAATCTGAGTTTTCCTTGCAGAATCCGAGATACGTCAAGCAAGTCTTCGATTAATTGAGATTGCAGTCTGGCGTTGCGCTCAATTGTCTCAAAAGCTTTGGCACTTTGACTGGCGTTCAGCTTGCCGCCGACGAGCAGTTGCGACCAGCCTAAAATCGGATTCAGGGGCGATCGCAACTCGTGAGAAAGCACAGCCAGAAACTCATCTTTAATGCGGTTAGCTCGCTCGGCTTCCGTGCGGGCAGTTTGTTCTAATTGGAGAACTATATCACGGTCGGTTTCCACTTGTTTGCGTTCTGTAATGTCGATTACAGAGCCGATATAACCCTCAAATTGTCCGCTTTCGGAAAATCGGGGAGCCGCCGCATCGATCGCCCAAGAATATCCGCCATCCTTGCGCCCGACGCGATATTCAACGCTGTACCGTTCCTGGCGTTCCTTGGCGGTAAAAAATGCGTTCTTGACCTGTTCGCGGTCTTCTGGATGCAGCGCGTTTATCCAACCCAATCCTAAACCTGTTTCCTCAGTTTGACCTGTGAATTCATACCAGGTTTCGCTCAAGAAAGTGCAATAGCCTGTGGAGTCTGTTACCCATACCATAAAAGGAGCATTGTTAGCCATAGTGCGGAATCGTTCTTCGCTTTCTTGCAGCGCTGCTTCTGCTTGTTTGCGTTCTGTGATATCCCGACAGACAATCACTCCGCCTTTGATTTCGTTGCTAATATCAACTACCGGATAACCGCTGATACTGATCCAGCGACCTTCGGTATCTTGGCGACGGACAAATACCTCTACATCATTGACATATTCACCTTTTATTGCTCTGGCTAGAGGTAGTTCAGCGGCGGGGAAAAGGGTTTTTTGGTCTGCCAAAAATAGTCCGTAGGTGCTCGACCATTCCTCACAAGATTTTTCATTCGATAGCTGACCGAATACCCCCACTGCGGCTTGGTTAAACAACACAAACTCCCCTTGTTGGTTTGCCAAAATTAAACCATCGCCAATGCTGTCAATGATGACTTGCAGTAACTTAGTTTGTTCTTGCATGGCGACTTCGGCTCGTTTGCGATTTGTGATTTCGCTGGAGATGCCAATCAGGCCGATGACTTCTCCCGCCTGATTGCGGTATGGAGCTTTCATTACCAGAAATGTGCGAATGCCATCGTGAGATTCTTCGAGGACTTCTGTTTGTCCCGACTCCATAATCCGCCGATCGTTTTCCGTGACTGTGACTGCAAGTTCTGTTACTGGGTATAAATCGATATCGCGACCACCAATTACTTCAGAAGCAGATTTGCCCATTATTTCCAGCGTGGCTGGATTGGCATAAATAATCCGTCCTTCTCGATCTTTGACAAAAATGGGCGTGGGTGCTGACTCGTTAATTACGTTCAAAATCGCATTTTTTTGCCGCAGTTCTTCTTCCGTGCGTTTGCGATCGCTAATATCGCTCCAATAAACCGTAAGTCCTGCGGCCGCAGGATAGGCGCTCACTTCTATATACATCTGGATCGACGGGGAGAACTCTTCAAACTTGACAGAAACTTGTTCGGAAACAACTCGATGAAATTCTTGATATGCCCTTGAATTGGATTCTTTCTCGGCGGGGAATACCTCCCAGATCGATCGACCTAGCAAGTCGTTTCTCGATCGAGAAAGCAGTTTTTCTGCTGTGGCATTAACGTAGGTATAGCGCCATTGTGAATCGATCACCATAAAGGCATCAGTAATACTTTCTAGAATATTGCTGACTTGCTGGGAGGCCGCTTGTACCGCGAGTTCAGCGTTTTTGCGCTCGGTGATGATTTCGCAAAAAATCATGATGCCGCCAATCTCATTGGTGTTGGTTCGCCAAGGGTGAATTTCCCAGCGCACCCAGTCGATGGAGCCATCAGGGCGGGTAAACCGATCTTCAGGGCAGGTTTCGACTGCTCCCGCCAGACAGCGCTCGTGGATTTGTTTCCAACGATCGGGCAAATTGGGAAAGATGTCGTAGTGCGATCGGCCGACAATGTTTTGAGTACCGATCCCGTAACTTGATAGCCAGCGGTCGCTCACCAGCATATACCGCATCTGGCGGTCAAACATCGCCACCCCCGCAGGCGAATGTTTGACGAACAGTCGCAGTTGCTCGGACTGTTGCTGCAGCAGATTCTCCGATTGTTTGCGATCGCTAATGTCTTTGAAAAGTACGGCGACTTTGCGGCTGTGCGGCTCAGGAGTGCGGAAAGCCGAAACCTCAAACCAGCGGTTCATGGCTTCCGAGCCGTGTTCAAAGCGCAATGGTTCCCCCGTGAGCGCGACTTTGCCGTACATCTCAAACCAATAATTTTCGTGATTTGGAAGGAGCTGTCGCACCGTTTTACCTGTAGCTTGTTCGAGTCCGGTTTGTTTCACAAAGGCAGGATTGACTTCCAAAAAGCGGTAATCGATCGGCTTTTCGTCGGCGTCAAACAGCATTTCGATGATGCAAAAACCTTCGTCTAGGGACTCAAACAAAGTGCGATAGCGTTCTTCAGAGCGGTGCAAAGCAGCAAGAGCTTGTTTGCGATCGCTAATATCCATGAAGGCCGCCACACAGCCGCGAACTGCGCCCTCTTCGTCAAATAACGGCACCGCATTCACCAACCAATCAAAGGCTACCCCGTCCTCGCGCACCATTTGAATTTCCACATCTCGCACTTCGACGCCGGAAGCCACAGCTAGTTGCATTGGGAGTTGTTCTCCTGGAATTTCTTCTCCGTTGCGGAATCGTCTAAACGGAAGGGTTGCGGCTTGCTCTCCGGTTCCAGAAACATTGGTATCCGGCGGCACTATCAACATCGACTGGGCAAATCGGTTAGCGCGAATTACTTTACACTGTGGGTCGCGGGCGATCGTAATGCCAACGGGTACAGCATCAAGTATCGATTCCAGTTCATTGACTCGTCGCTCTAGTTCTTGGTTGAGCCGTTGAATTTCTTTTTTGGTAGCTTTGCGATCGGTAATTTCTAGCACCGTCACATTCACGCCCAAAACGCGATCGTCCTCGGCCCTGAGTGGATAGACACTCAACAGCCAATCGCGATCGACTCCCGGCTGTGCTGAGTTCGTCCTGCTAAGTTCGAGCTGTTGAAGTGGAACTTTAGTTTCAATAACTTGTCGGTAAAGTGGCTCTAAATCATCTGCCATTTCTGGCAAGATTTCGCGCAATGTTTTGCCGATGTGGGCGGCGGCTGGAACTCCGTTTATTTCTGCTAGCCGATCGTTGATGCGGACAAACCGCAACTCGGTATCGAGGAAGCAAAGTCCGATCGGCGCACTAGCATAAATCGCCTCGATTTCTGTTAGTTGTTGCTGCGAAGTTTGTGCTTGTTTAATTGAATCAGCCCGATCCGCTTTCTGCTCGGTGACATCTTGAAAATAAACGGCAAGTCCCGATGGGATGAGATAAGCTCGTACCGCATACCAAGCATTGAGTGGCGGATCAAAAAATTCAAAACTCACCGTAATTTGTTCCCGAACAGGCAAGATGCCTGTTCCACAAGAAGAAAATTCATCTTTTGTGAAACGGGCATCTTGCCCGTTCTTGAGAATGGTGCAAGATGCGATCTCAAACAAACTGCCCACTGATTCGGGAAACTCTTCCCAAATGCTGTTGCCAATCAAATCTTTCGAGGGTCGATTCAGCCACCGCGCCGCTTGCGAATTGAGGTAGGTAAATCGCCAGTCTCGATCCAAAGCAAAGAACCCGTCCGAAATACTTTCGAGGGTGTCTGACAGTTGGGCCGCGGGCGCGTTACAGACTGGTTCGGGTTGAGGCTGAGCGATAGGAGTGAAGGTTGTTACTACCGCATAGGGAGTCGATCGATCTCCCTGAAATAAAGGTTGAGAATTGAGCGTCAACCAAATCAATTCTCCCTGTGGCCGATAAAAGCCCATGATGACATTTAAACATGGTTGCCCGGTTTGCAGCGCCACCATCGCCGGATGTGTCTCGCCGGGAAAATCCGAGCCATCTTCACGCAGAGTCTGCCAGCGACTGTTGATTGAAGTGCATAAGAGCATCTGTTCTGCTGTCATCCCCAACAGCTCCTGGGCGTGACAATTGCACCCCTGAATGCTACCATCTGCCAATTGCAGAACCATCCCTACATCAGTTGGCAAAGGCGCGGCTGGGTAGAACGCTTTGTTAGAATCCGTTGAAACAGAGGGGTCGATTTTTGCTTGGGGTTCAGTATTGCGTGGGTTTTGCATCGGTTTCTAACAACGCTTATTTTACTTTGGGCAAAGCAAATCGCGAGCAATAATAGGGAAATAACCAGAGGAACTTTTGACTTGAGCAGGGTGACACTTCAAACCTAAGATGGATGTCGATCGTTCTGCGGTAATAATATCGATATCTAGACAATTTATTTTATCGTAGAGTCCCACGTCTGAACCATTTGCGGGATTCGGCAGAGGCGACGGGGAATTTTCTGGCTGTTTCAAATGCCAGGTTAGTCCGTCTCATCAGTTTTCCGTGTTGCTGCATATTACCCATTGCTGTTGCTGGTTTTCGCGCGAACAGATGGCACTTGCACACAGATAAATAAGTAGATTAAGCTGGAAAATAAATAAGCCCTCTCTTGCAGCGAGTGAAACGAAGCAATCGCTCTGGTTACGCCCGCGTTACCTTCTGTTACATTGTGGTAAACTTTATTTGCGCCTACCTACTTAAAAACCCGGTTTCTTTGCGTAAACCAGATGGTAAATTTAGGCAAGGTTCTGTTCGTCTCAACGGTAAACGGGCGATCGTATTTACCCAATACAGGGCAGCCTGCTTCCTCCCGTGCCGACGTTTGTGTCAAGTTTGACCGCGCGCCTTTTACCTTTGTTAATTTCACAAACTTAATCCTATGCACATATTCACCGCCGGCGATCGCAACTATATTCTGGGGTTGGCAGCACTTCTTAAGTCTATAGATTTGAATGTTAGTAAATCGGGACAGGAGCAGGTAAAAATTAGCATTGTATCTACCGGCATAGCTCCACAGCAAAAGGAACAGTTACAGAATTGCTGCAAATACCAGATTGAATGGCAAGAATTGCAATCTAGTTACGACCAACTTCTTTCTCTGTCAGGTTCTAAACTTGCTTACGTTAAATTGCAGCCTGAAAAATATACCAAGGAAACAGAAAGGCTGATTTGGCTCGACAGCGACACGATCGTTCTGGGAAGTTTAGAGCCACTGTGGAACCTCGATCTTCAAACAATGCCGATAGCAGCCGCACCCAATGTCTGGGGAAATACGAACAATTCTCAAGATCGAAACCCTTATTTCAATACGGGTGTTTTAGTTTACAACATGAAGCTTTGGGAGGAAGAGCAACTGTCCGAAAAGTTGATGGAAAACGCTCGATTAAACCTTTGGGGGGATCACGATCAGGGTGCATTAAATTCTGTTTTAGCGGGAAGGTGGAAGCAATTAGACCAAATCTGGAACAACCACAAGACTGATGATATGTCAAGTAAAGTGATGCACTTTATGTCAAGACCGAAACCGTGGGAAAGCTCAACCCCCAATCAATTATGGCTCGATATGTTGTCTCAGACACCGTTTAAGGACGAAGTGGAAAAAATTCCCAAGAATTTTAATTGGCTGTCGAGATTTAAGATAAAATACAGAGCATTTGGCCAGTGGTTGAGGGAACCGACAACCAAGTTTAAGAGTTACCTGAAGAAACAAAAACGTTAAGGTCAATCAATTTTAGATTTTAGATTTTAGATTTTAGAATTGAAGCATTGACTTGCGCGAGATGAATCACGTGGCGGGTATCCTGGATGCGAGGGGGTCAAAATTGGTCTTTCATGCCGCGCAATCGAGCGAAGGTTTGCACTGGATCGGAGGTGTTGGTGGCTGATTGGAGGTTGGGAAAATCCCAGCGCAAAAATGGGTTTGTGCTTTTTTCGATGCCGATCGATGATGGTATTGTAGGTTGCGATCGACTGCGCGCTTCCTTGACTTGGGCGAAGCGCTGCTGTAAATCGGGATTGTCGCCATCCACACTCAAGGCAAATTGCAGGTTGTTCAGCGTGTATTCGTGGGCGCACCAGACTCTCGTACTATCGGGCAAGTTTCGCAGTTGCCGCAGAGAGGCTAACATTTGGGCGGGAGTGCCTTCTTTGAGCCTGCCGCAGCCGCCGGCAAATAAGGTGTCGCCGCAAAACAATTCGCCGGTTTCGCTGGGGTTGCTGGGGGGGAAATAGTAGGCGATGTGAGCTTTTGTGTGGCCGGGTAGGAAGAAGACTTCGGCGGTTCTGTTGGCGAAAGAAACTCGATCGCCCGCTTGTAAAAACACTTGCTGTCCGGGTATTCTGCCTCTATCTTCTGCGCCACCATAAACTTTAATTTGGGGAAAGCGATCGATCAGTTCCTGATTGCCGCCTACGTGGTCGCTGTGGTGGTGGGTAATGAAAATTGCGGTTAATTCGGCTCCGAGCGATCGCAGTTGCTCTAATACTGGCTGCGATCGTGCTGGATCGACGACTGCTGCGGTGTGGCGATCGGGGTCGTGCAGCAAGAAAATGTAATTGTCGGACAGTACCGGAAGCCGATAAACCTGCATAGAAAAGTGCCTCTCTCGGAAAAATATTATATAATTAAGTTACTCTGAACGCTATCCGAAGGCTGATTGCAGATTTATTAAGTCCGCATATCTATCTTGGGAAGTAAACCTGGAAGTAAAACTCTAATACGTTATTTATGCTGTTGAGCAAATTGATTTGCGGTCGAGTACGCACCATTTTTGGGTCATGAACTGCAATCGGCTTTAACTATTTTAGCATACAAGCGATCGAATAAATGCGAACATCTCACAACAAATCAAACTTAACAATTTCTCAAAAAGTCGATCGGATTGTAGCCTCTGGGAAGATCACTCGCAGGGAACACTTAGTTTTGACTTCGGCTATCCTGTCAGATGATAAAATTTCAGAAGAGGATCGACATCAAATCAATCGGATATTTGATTATATCCAAATTGGTCGCCTCAAGTTTATCGATTGAAAACAAAGACTTGCACAGTCAGCATCTATCTGGAGTATAAAAAGCGTTTTTTAGGAGTGCGATCGTCCCGTCGGGCACAGCAAAGCCTATATATTTCGCTTGAATTCTCCGGCTCACGCGGAGTGTGAAAGCGTCAGATGTGGAAGTCTCAAATTAACAAGGCTCTTGGCAATCCCAGCTACAAAAACAGGCAGAATAAAATGAGTGCAGAAAAACCAACTATTTTGGTGACGGGCGGAGCTGGATATATTGGCTCTCACGCAGTATTAGCGCTGAAAAACGCCGGTTATGGTGTGGTGATTTTGGATAATTTAGTTTACGGTCACAGAGATTTAGTAGATCAGGCTTTGCAGGTGGAGTTAGTAGTTGGCGATACGAACGATCGCACTCTTCTCGATAACTTGTTTGCTACGCACAAGATTGATGCGGTAATGCACTTTTCGGCTTACGCTTACGTGGGCGAATCTGTTACCGACCCAGCTAAATATTATCGCAACAATGTCATCGGCACTATTACGCTTTTGGAAGCAATGATCGCTGCTGACGTGAAGAAATTTGTGTTTTCTTCTACTTGCGCGACTTACGGTGTACCGCAGAAAATCCCGCTCACAGAAGACCACCCACAAAACCCGATCAATCCCTACGGTGCTACTAAGTTAATGGTAGAACGGATTTTGTCGGATTTTGACGCTGCGTATGATTTCAAGTCTGTTTGTTTCCGCTATTTTAACGCGGCTGGGGCTGACCCGAACGGGTTGTTAGGAGAGGATCACAATCCAGAAACTCACCTGATCCCGCTGGTGTTGTTCGCGGCTTTGGGTAAACGAGATTCGATCGCGATTTTTGGCACGGATTACGATACTCCTGACGGTACTTGCATCCGGGATTACATTCACGTTAACGATTTGGCATCTGCTCACATTTTAGGATTAGAATATTTGCTAAATGGTGGCAAATCTGATTTCTTTAATTTGGGCAATGGGGGCGGGTTTTCGGTGAAAGAGGTGATAGAAACGGCTCGCCAAGTGACGGGAAAAGAGATTAAGGCTGTTGAGTGCGATCGGCGTCCAGGAGACCCGCCTGCTTTAGTTGGTAGCAGCAAAAAGGCGATCGAAACATTGGGTTGGTCTCCAGAGTATCCCGACATTAAGAACATTATCTCCCATGCTTGGCAGTGGCACCAAAAACGCCACAACTCTTAGTCTGTAGCGTGCTTATGTCGCACCTTACCATTACAGCAAAGTTTGATTGAATTCTTGTGGGGAGTAGGGGTTGGGCGTCCCGCCCGCCCCAAAAATACAATATGCTAATAATATCTGCTAAATCGGGACAACTCGGCAACCGACTGCTGCTTTTTGCTAATTTCATTGCTTGGGCGATCGAGCATAATTTGACTGTTCTCAATCCGGCTTTTGACGAATATGCAGGATTCTTTGTGGGAACCGCAGGGGATTTTTTGTGTTGTTATCCTCCTCCATATTTTACCGCACCAGGCAACAAGTTTGTCAGAAGTAAATATTATAATTTTATTAAGTATTTAAGCAACAAAAAAATATTAAAAACGCAAGAAATAACCCGAAAAGAACCTTTTAGTTGGCTAAAATATCAGGATATCGAACAAATCAAGCACGGTTCAATTGTTTGTTTTCAAGGCTGGCTGTTTCGAGATGGCTGGTTTGTAGAAGATATCCCCAAGTTACACAAGTACGCCGACCCGATTAGAGCATACTTTGCACCATTAGAGCGATATAGAATCAATGTAGAGCGTTTGATATTGAATTTAAAAAATAACTCGGATCTGCTCGTTGGAATTCACATCCGTCAAGGAGATTATGCTCAGCATCAACAGGGGAGATACTTTTACAAAAATGAGCAATATTTAGAAGTCATGAATTCTGTGGTAAGGCTATTTGAAGGAAAAAAAATCAAGTTTTTGATTTGTTCTAATCTTTCGCAAAATCCGAGTTTATTTGAGAGTTTTAACTGTGGATTTGGCAGCAGTCATTTAATTGAAGATATGTATGCTTTGGCTGAATGCGACTATGTTGTCGGGCCGCCTAGCAGTTATACTATGTGGGCTTCTTTTTATGGAGATAAACCTCTTTATATGATCCGCAATGTCAATAAAACAATTAACCTGAAAGATTTTGTACATTTTTATGAATGGCAAGGAATTTTTCACGAACGAGATGACTGGAGTGAGAGCTTTTGGGAGTGGACACACTGAGGGGAATAAGTAAATCAATAAGTAAATTAATGAATTCAAATAAATTAGCAGTTAAGGGATTTATCACTATTTTAACCGGTCTTTACTCTTTCCAGGATTGCGTTCATTTTCTGGCGTCTGTTAGGAAGTTTCACCGGGAACCAATTATTATTTTAATAGATAGAGTTCCTCAATTTTTATATCCTTTACTTCAGGTGTTTGGAAATGTCATATTGAAACCTGCACCCTCTAATGAAAATCCTGTTTTGGCGTCGCGGCTAGCTAAGCTGGCTTTGTACGGGGAATCTCTGTTTGAGAAAACTATTTATATGGATTGTGATATTTGTTTGCTGTCGCCAATAGATGAGGTGTTTGATTTTCTTGATGGGGTGGATTTGTTGGTGACGGAAGATGTGCAGCCTGCGATTGCTAAAGCGGCAAATTTATTAAGAGTTAAGCAGGATATTCTGTCAACTTTGCAGTCTGTCGGGTTGCCGCTAAATGAAAATAGCATTCAATACAATGGCGGATTTATCGCTTTTACGAAAAGTAGTAAAACTCACGAATTGTTCACAAACTTTAAGAAATATTTCGATATGGTAGTTGCCCATCAAAATGTGCTACTGTTGAAAGACCAGGGCGCTTTTGCGGCGGCTGTTGAATCGGTGAAACCGAAAATGACAACTTTGTCCCCGGTTTACAACTACTTGGATAAGTGGAAAGATGTTTATACGATCGACAAACCGATTAAAGTAATGCACTGCACTTATCCTTACCGCCCTCAGTACGCAAAGAACGTGACGCGATCGCTCTTTACTAGAATAGTCGATCGCACAGCTAAAATATTTTTACCAAATCAACTTAACAATCCCTGGCGTTTAAAATAATTAAAGTTTGTTGGCAAACTGCATCAAAAGCAACAAAGTTTTGCCCAAACAAAAAAAATTAGCCTCAACATATCCGAAAATTTACCTAGAAGAATTATTGCTGGCTTGAATAACAGTCTTGGGTTCATTATTGTGTTTTTTTTACCAAAAGACGCGTTGCTGCCCTTTGCCCTGGTTAAAAACCCGGTTGCTTTGGTCGGGAGTGCGTGAGTCCCCATCGCCTTGACAAAAGCTCGGTTAAGCAGGAAAATTAAACAAATGTTTTAAACAAAATACTCAGTGAAAGTTTCATTAGTAGTGAGCGATTTGTCAGGAGGAGGTGCAATTCGTGCTTTTTTATTAGCTCAAGTCTTGATAGAGCTTAAATGTGATGTAGAAGTTGTGGGATTTCAGTTTGGCACGGAATTGTATGCTACTCCTCCCAGAGATATCCCGGTATGTGCGATACCGGGGAAAAATTATCCGGGGTTTTTAAGGGATGCTCAAAAACTTTGGAAAAAAATAGATGGGGATATTATTTATGCAGTTAAACCTAAACCTACAAGCTTTGGATTATCACTGCTAAAAAAACTGGCGACTCGCCACTCTATAATTTTAGATATAGACGACTGGGAAATGAGCTGGTACGGCGGAGATGAATGGAAATACCGTCCATCTTTCAAACAACTTTATCGAGATATTTTTAAACATAACGGTCAATTGAGAGAACCAGATCATCCCCTCTATCTCAAGTGGATGGAAGGTCTCATTCACCGTGCGGATGCAGTCACCGTTGATACTGAGTTTTTACAAGAGCGTTTTGGTGGTGTATATTTGCCTAATGGTAAGGATACTGCAATGTTCGACCCTGCTAAATACAATCCTGAATTGAGCAGACAGCGTTACGGCTTGTCCGGGTATAGAGTTCTGATGTTTCCGGGGGCACCGCGACCTCACAAAGGTGTTGAGGATGTTTTGATGGCCCTCGAACAGTTAAATGAGCCCGATTTAAAATTAGCGATCGTCGGTGGGAGTCCTTATGATGATTATGATGATAAACTTGTGAAACAATGGGGGCGTTGGATTATTAAACTGCCAAGGTTTCCGGTGGAGACAATGCCGTCGGTTGTAGCGGCGGCTCATGTTGTCGTTGTTCCTCAGCGAGAAACTCTCACAGCCGTGGCTCAGTTTCCGCTCAAGCTGACAGATGGTATGGCAATGGCTAAGCCTGTTTTATCTACGCGAGTGGGGGATATTCCAGCAATTTTAGGAGGAACGGGTTATTTAGTCGATCCGAGTTCTCCCGCTCAAATTTCACAAAAAATTCAATGGATATTTCAACATTTGACAGCGGCTAATTTACAAGGAATGAAAGCTCGGGAAAGATGTGTGAAAAAATATAGTATTCAAGCAATGAAACCGATACTTTCAGATATAATCGCAGGTATGTAAATGTTATTTTAAACCGACTCACGGGAGGAAGAAAAACTGGCTGTTATTAAAGAATATTTTGAGATGCCGTACTGTTTAGCTGGGAATGCTTCATGTCTGCCAATAAGCTACTCCTAAAATTTGCCAGACGATATCCCGGCAGGATTCTCTTAACTGTGATGCTGGGCTTTTCTGGCGCTTTATTCAACGGTATCAGCACTACTCTGATTGTACCAGTGCTTTTAAGTTTTTTAGATCACGCTATCGAGCTGCGCGGCGCTCCATCTCTAATTAAAACTTTGATGTATCCCTTTGAGGGAATGCCCGAAAATCAGCGTTTAATGTTGATGACCGGGGCGGTTGTGCTGGCAATTTTTTTTAAAAATGTTGCGAGTTATATCAATACTTTAGTAGCTACTTCTTTGACGCGATCTTTGACTTTTGATTTACGAGAAGCAGGTTTGCGGTTGTTGTTAGAAGTAGATTTAGATTTTTACTCTAAAACTAAAGTCGGCGATTTAATTAATAGATTGGGCGGAGAGATTGGTCGGACTGCTAGTGCAGTTGGTACGGCCATCGGAATGTTTACTACGTCAATCACGGTTTTGGTGTTTGTGGGCCTGCTACTTTCTATTTCGTGGAAACTGACGGTGACAGCTACAGTTTTGCTGGCGTTAGTTGCTTGGGCAAATCAATATATTATTAACCGTTCCAAGCATTTTGGCCACCTGCTTTCTGAAATGTCGAAAGATTATTCGGTTAGGGTGCTGGAAACCATTACGGGGATTCGGCTGGTCAAGTCAACTGGGAACGAGGAAAGGGAGTATCAGCGGATCAAGTATTTAATTCAAAGGCGAGAACAAGCGGATTTTCAGGCTCAGGTAAATTATGCGGCGATCGCCCCAATTAACGAAGTTGTTAATTTGATAGTTATAATTTTGATTGTATTTATAGGTCGCACCATATTTGCGAATGAGATAGAGTCTATTGCTACAATTTTATTAACCTACTTATTGGTACTTTTTAGGTTAATTCCTTTAATTTCACAGTTGAATAGCGGGCGCAGTCAATTTGCTAATACGTCGGCTAGTGTAGAGGTGGTTAATGATTTTTTGAGCTGCGAGGACAAGCCATTTATGCTGAACGGTTCTGTGCCTTACACTCATTTGCGATCGGGAATTCATTTTAATAAAATATCTTTTAGTTATCCTAACCACAAAAATTTAGTTTTGCAAGGAATTGATTTATTTCTACCTCACGGCACTACTTTGGCTTTGGTAGGAACTTCGGGTTCTGGCAAGTCAACTTTGGCAGATTTACTGCCGAGATTTTACGATCCTACTGAAGGTCATATCTCGATCGATGGCAGGGATTTGCGCGAATTTGAGCTGAAAAGTCTCAGACAAGCGATGGGTATTGTTAGCCAAGATACGTTTTTGTTTAATGCTTCAGTGCGCGAAAATATTGCTTACGCTAGGCCTCAAGCGACTGAGGAAGAAATTGTGGAAGCGGCGAAGGGAGCGAATGCTTATGAGTTTATCCAACTGTTGCCGGAGGGGTTGGATACTCAAATTGGCGATCGGGGCGTGATTTTATCGGGAGGGCAGCGTCAGAGAATTTCAATTGCTAGAGCCCTGCTGCAAAACCCGGAAATCTTAATTTTAGATGAGGCAACGAGTTCGCTGGATACGGTTTCGGAAAGGTACGTGCAAGCGGCGATCGAGAAATTGAGTTGCGATCGCACAACGTTGGTAATCGCCCACCGCCTCTCCACAGTCCAAAAAGCCAACAAAATCGCCGTGATCGATCGCGGACAAGTAGTAGAAATGGGCTCCCACGAAGAATTGCTAGCAAAAGGAGGATACTACACTCGCTTGTATTCAGTGCAATTTGCCGAAGAAACCGCTCGCGATGAAGCTCTAATTAGAGGTTCTTACGAAATTCGCACTCGCCTGACTCCCATGATAGCTTACCTCAAAATGCTAGTAGATGAAATGGTAGACTCTCCCGAAGAAAGAGACGAGTTAATCAGAGAATCATTTCACTCTGCTGCCAATATTTTCACTACTTTAGAATTTATAGAAAATACTATTAAGCGTCAGGCTGTTAAAAAGTAGTCATTAGTCATTAGTCATTAGTCAACAGTCAACAATTACTAATTACCACTTACTAACTACCAATTACCATGTCCAAATATTATGTATTTTTTACCAGAAATACCTTGCCACAACCCAATGTAGCGAGCTTAGTTCAAGTTGCCCACTCTGCCAATGCCGCAGCAAACCTCGGTTATCCAGCAGTTTTGGTATACCTCCGCAAAGGCTGGAGTGCTTTGAATCCGGTTGATTTGCTTTTTCCTTTTCAACCCAGGAAACCAGATAACAAACTTGCCAAAATCTACAATATTCAAGATAAATTAAAAGTAGCAGATTTACCGATGCCGTGGCCGATCGACCTTTGGGACAGCAAGTGGACGAGTTCCAGTACAATAGTATCAAAATACTACTTACCGATTCACCTGCTTAAATCCACTAAAATTGTCCACACCCGCGACTGGAACTTTGTCAAAGCAGCAATTAAAAACGGAATTCCCGCTATCTATGAACAGCATCACCATGAAAACAAGCAATTTGAATCAGAAATTGTCCGCAATCCTCTGTTTCAAATTTCCGTAACTGTTGCCCATACTGTCCGAGACAGCATGATTAAGAATGGAATGCCGCCGGAAAAAGTAATTACACTGCACAACGGTTTTAACCATTTGTTTCTCGCGAGACAAACAGAAGCAGCCCAGAATTGGCGACACCAATTATTAGAAGATGACAGACAGCATTTAGCAGTTTATGCAGGGGGACTTTACCCGTTTAAAGGTGTTGATATGTTGGTGGATGTGGCTAAGGAATTGCCACTGGTTCAATTTGCGATCGCGGGCGGTGATTCATCCCAAGTAACAGCCTACCAGCAATTAGCCAAATCCAAGCAAGTTAACAACATTAAATTTCTCGGCTACCTGCCGCAAAATCAACTAGCTAGCTTGCTGCAAGCAGCCGATGTTTTGACTCACCCGCACTGTTTGACAGAGGCCGCGACGTTCACATCTCCTTTAAAATTCTTTGATTACATGGCATCGGGAACCCCGATTGTAGCGACGGAGATTGCATCTTTAATGGAATTTAAATCGGGAAATATAGCAGCAACTTGGTGCGAACCGGATAACCCGCACCAGTTCGCGCAAAGCATTCGAGATTGTTTAACCAAATATCCGAGGAAAACCGAAGGTTATGCAGAAACGATGGATTTTGTCAAGCAATTCTCGTGGGAAAATAGGATACAGAAAATTATGGGTTATGTAGATGAGCAAGTGCGATATCCGATAATTCAAAATTCCGTAGATACTGTCTTGAACTGTCAAGGGGTAGCGAGTAAATAATTGGGGTCGAAAGGCTTTTGGGACTTTAAAATTCC
>NZ_JAUBPB010000147.1:0-2505 GCF_036700545.1 Microcoleus sp. SVA1B4 | reverse complement strand
CAGGGTAATGACACTATTTACGGAGGGAAAGATAGCGATATTCTCAATGGGGGTGCAGGGGATGACTGGCTGTTTGGTGATGGGGGAGATGATACTTTGATTGGGGGTATGGGGAACGATCGCTTTGTGTTAAGCGCTAATAGCGGTATTGATACAGTGCTCAATTTTTCTGTAGGAAATGATAAGTTTGTCCTGGCTGGTGGTTTGAGTTTTGAGGCTTTGCAAATTAATTCGACTGCCAATAGCACACTGCTACAAGTTGCGGCGACTGGGGAGGTTTTGGCTCAGGTTTTTGGCGCTGATAATACTATTACTTCTCTGGATTTTATGACTCTTTCGAGTTAAGACAATCCTCACAAAAAACAGCGTGTAGGGTTCCATTCACACAGCACCTTACCGCTGTTCATTCAAAAATTCTAATCCTAAAAAAATAGCTGCGATGCTTCCTGCTACACAAATTTCTCGGTTTTTTATTTTCAACAAAACTTCGGTAAGTGGGATTAAAACTACTTCAATATCTTCAGTAATATCTAATTGTATTTGGCTGGCAAGCTTGACATTTTTAGCAAAGTATAGGTAGATAGAATTGGTGTCTTTTACCGGGTTATCATATAAGGTTGCTAGTTCCAAAATTTCTTCAGCAACATATCCCGTTTCTTCGGCAAGTTCTCTGGCGGCTGCCGATTTGCCGCTCTCTTCAGCAGGATTGAAAGATCCAGCAGGCAGTTCCAGCAAAATTTCGCCTACTCCGTGCCTGTATTGGCGCACTAATAAAAGTTCTTGCTGCTCTGTCGTGGCAAATACGAGGGCGATGTTGGGTCGGACATTAACAAAAAAGTCGTCTATAATTTGTCCGCTTGGCAATTCTATTTCATCTTGTCTAACCTGACACCACTTGTTGTTAAGAACGAAGCGCGATCGCAATAATTTCCATTTAGTTAAAATTTTCATATCGCAATAATGTTAAACTTTCAGCGTTATCCGAAGGCAAAATTTTCCCATCCATAATCTATTTCAGATCAAAAATTTCACCCAGCAGCCATGCCATACAAAAAATTACCACGAAAATTTTGGGAAGACTTACAAAAATTGACTGTTAATTATCTAGCACCCGGATTGTTTGCGATCGAGTCACTGAGTCTGAGTCTAGCAGTCGTCGCCGCAGTTGCAGCAGTGCCAGCAACACTGGAACCAGCAAATGCTTCTACAGTCACAAGTTGGAAATTCGATCCGGCGACAAATCAGCTAGAAATTACTCTCCCAGAGGGAACAACCCCCAGATATTCTCTACTCAATCCGTCTCAGATTGCTGTGGATTTGCCCAATACTGAGATCGGAGTAGATGCAACTCAGCTATACCCACAAGGTAGAGTGCGTTCTGTGGGGGTGAGTCAACTTCAACCGGGAACGGCGAGAATTCTGGTCAATTTGGCTCCTGGAGTCGGTTTCAGCGCGGGGAAAGTTCAATTCCAAAGAAGCGGGTTAGAAAATCGCTGGGTGTTGCGTCCTTCGATCGAACCGACTCGAATTATGGAAACTCCCGAAACTCAACCCCAGCCTGCCATACAAGTACCGCAAAACCACCGGCTGACAGATTCCAACTCAACTGCTGCCACAGAGGTCGATCGACCTGAGCCTCCTACTTCCCCGAATCCCGCTACAAATTATTCGCAGCCGCCAACTCCCAATGACCAAATCCGGCCGCTAAGAGTGCCTTTAGTCAATGTTCGCCTTGACGAACGCCGTGGGGTACAAGCTGCTGCTCTACCCCGCCTAGATCCTCAAATAACGGCTGCTGCACCCCAACAGCGGACGCTTACTTTTGGTGAACCGCTTCCTGGAGGACGATCGAATGCTCCTTTGCAGGCTGCGACTGGGGCGAATGTCTTGTTGCCGGCGGGCACGGAGCTGAGTTTACTATACCCGGGCGATCGGGCTTTGCGGCTGCAAGTGAAGCCCAGCCGGGAGGAAGTGCTGTTGCTGCAAGGGGGAATTTTCGACAGTCGCGGCAATACGATCGTACCTGCTAATACGCCGGTCATCGGTCGGTTTGAAACAACGAACCTCGGCAGTAGATTTGTGGTCGAAGCTATTAGTCTCAACGGCCGCAATATCCCTCTCTTCGCTCGCTCCGAACCCGTGGGAGGCCGCCGACAACAGCCGACTGATCGCAGTTTGTTGCGAAATACTGGTATTGGTGGCTTAGCTTTGTTCTTGCTGAGCGGCTTTTCTGGTATCGGTTTGTTGGCGGGAGCAGCAGGTGGTGTTGCTACAACTTACGTGGCTGCTCCTCAACCTGCTACGATTCAACCCGGCCAAATTTTTCAAGTTCAGTTAACGGAAGATTTCCCCCAGTTTGGTTTTTGAAGCCAGAAGGAGGAGGGAATAAGGAAGAAGGAAGACTTTTTTCTTCCCTCGAACCTCTTAGTTTAATCTGAAGTTCCCCCATTGACAAAAGGCGTGGGAGTATGTAGGGCAAACCTTTGGAGGATTTTGACTCCGGTT
>NZ_JAUBPB010000146.1:0-2554 GCF_036700545.1 Microcoleus sp. SVA1B4 | reverse complement strand
TTTGGCCTAACATTTCGCTCAAGCGGACCAATCAATCGCTTCGCGATTGATGTGGCCGCTTAGCTCCAGCGTTAGGGGCACACGGATGAACCTTCTTCGCAAGATGCGTGATCGGTTCGCGCAGTCAACTAAACCTGCGTGGGACACGATCTGTGTGACGGACTCGGGCTTTGTTTCAGGAGACGCGTCCGTAGCTTGGGGGTCGCTCACCAAGATCGCGGCATTCAAGAAGGACTCCGTCACCTTCGACGACGTTTGGTTTGAGTTCTCAGTTGGGCCAAACAAGGTGTTGGTGTGCGAGGAGCAGCCTGGCTTTGCCGAGCTTCTTGCCGGGATCAAAGCACGGTTCCCGTCCGTCGACGGTTGGGAGCAAAAGGTGGTCCAGCCAGCGTTTGCCGAGAACTACACGGTGCTTTATGTTGGCCCCTAACTACTCACTCAAGCGGACCAATCAATCGCTTCGCGATTGATGTGGCCGCTTAGTTCAGGCGTTAGGTGCACAACTTGGAGGTCCTCGTATGTCTGGAAGTGATGTGATCAAGATTTCCGCGGCGCTGCGCGGAGAGGGAAAGTTTCGCGAAGCTATCGATACGGTCAAGGCTCAGCTTGGAACCATTTCCGAGGATGCGCGCTTGAACGCCAACCTCGAAATCTTCTACGCAGCAAAAGAGGCAGGATTCACGGATGAGGCTTGCGAGTACGCTAAGAAAGTGCTCGCAGATGATCCGGATGTTCCAAGCCCGAAGGAGTTCTTGGCGTCGCGCGGCATTGGCACCTAACTACTCGCTCAAGCGGACCAATCAATCGCTTCGCGATTGATGTGGCCGCTTAGCTCCAGCGTTAGGCACATGCGGCGCATCCTGATCTCGGCAATCGCGATACTTCTCGTTGCTTGCTCCGGAGTCTCCGAGCAGGAGGCGCGCACGATTGCTTATGAGCGTCTCATGTCGCTAGATTCAGGCCCGGCACTTCGGGGCGAGGCCCTCTTGAGCGGCCTTAGTCTCGATTCAAACTCGGATGGCACTTACCTTTTCACCATCAAGGATCACGGCACTGAGATGTGGTGGGCAGTCACCGTACTGCCCAATGGCAGTTCAGAGCTTTCGAGGATGCCTCTTGATGAGCAAGACTAAGTGCCTAACTACTCGCTCAAGCGGACCAATCAATCGCTTCGCGATTGATGTGGCCGCTTAGCTCAGACGTTAGGCCCTATGTCCGCCCATCTATCTCGCGAAGACTATGTCTCGGAGTGCCGGCAAAGGTCGGTAGCCATATGCCTTGGCATTCTCTCAGGGACCACGCACGTACTTGAGGGCTGCCACACGCTTGCGTCACTTAGATTTGAGGTCCAAGTTGCCGACAGCGACGAAGACTTCAATGTTTTCGCAGCAATCTCATCAGAGACTGATGCGCTCCCTGTTGGGGCCGTTCGGACGCATTGGGCGCCCGAAGCGCTTGCGCGCCTCCAGCCTGAGATCGATGCTGCAGTTTCCTGGGCGCTGCCACTCGCGATCCCGGCATGCACGTCGATCGTTCAGCGGTTCGGGCCTAACATTTCGCTCAAGCGGACCAATCAATCGCTTCGCGATTGATGTGGCCGCTTAGCTCCAGCGTTAGGCGGTTGGTTCTAGGTTGGTCTGAGGCGAGTCCGTTCTCGGCAAGCCGAGACTCTCTCGCCGCGAGACATCCGGCCCGCCCGCGCTGTGATGGTCTGCGTCTCAAGTCCGCGGGGCCGTCGAGTAGCAGATGCGAGGTCCAGGCAGGCGCGGGCACCAAAACATCACCATCCGGGTTGCCTGCGGCACCTCGCTCCGGCACATTCCGCCTAACTATTCGTTCAAGCGGACAGTCCAATCGCTTCGCGATTGGAGCTGCCGCTTAACTCACGCGTTAGGAGTCCGCGCATGGAAGGTTCTCGCATAAGTGCAATGGCACCCTGGGCGCTCGCTTCGATTGGCGCTGCGTGCGCAGTCCAATCGGCGCGAAGTTTGGCCGTCCATCAGGATTTGCCTGTTTTCATGCAAGCGCTCGGAGTCCTTGGCTTGGCACTCAGCGCGTTTCTTTTCATCCGTATGCTTTTCAAACGGGTCTCAGGTGACATGACGTGGGGTGCGCCGCCCTACACAGCAACTCAAGCCCATTTGATTTTCTGGACTAGTTTTGTTGTCGCAATAGGTGGGGCCGCGATGTGGATATGGCGCGGCTCCTAACTACTCGCTCAAGCGGACCAATCAATCGCTTCGCGATTGATGTGGCCGCTTAGCTCCAGCGTTAGGCGCTGAGTTCTTCGGTTGGGCCGAGGCGAGTCCAGTCTCAGCAAGCCGAGACTCCCACGCCGCGAGACATCCGGCCCGCCCGCGCCGGGCAGCTCCGCGTCGCAAGTCCGACGGGCCGCTTAGTAGCCGGTGTTAGTTCAAGGCAGGCGCGGGCACCAACAACCGCCATCCGGCCTTGCCTGCTAGTCCTCGCTCCGGCATCTTGCGCCTAACATTTCGCTCAAGCGGACCAATCAATCGCTTCGCGATTGATGTGGCCGCTTAGCTCCAGCGTTAGG
>NZ_JAUBPB010000019.1:0-105532 GCF_036700545.1 Microcoleus sp. SVA1B4 | reverse complement strand
CGTCCTTTTTGGACGGGCGGGACGCCCATCCCACAATAACAATTAAAATTGTAAGTTATTTAATTCGCAATCCTTAGAGGCTTTTCCATCATCGAACGTTATGTAAAAAAAATGAAAACAAATCTCCATCTCTCCCTATGCTTGTCCATAAACTTCAGCAACTCGTGCAGGGCCAAATTAGAGCAAAAAATTTAGGGATTAAATTTAACAGAGTTGCTAACTTTCAATTACCCGAACAATTAATTGTGCAAGGAAAACTGCATCAAGTAAACGTGCCTTTAGAGAAAGGCATGGACGGAGAATTTATAGAAGTGCTTTTAGACGACTGCTACGGAGTCGAGCAATTATCTGAATCGCTGATGACAATTATTGATATTGGAGCCAATGTCGGCTTATTTCCGATTGCTGCGAGGAACAGGTTTCCCCAGGCCGTAATTCACGCCTACGAAGCTAATCCATACCTAGAAAATTACCTCAAACATCAATCTCAAATCGCAAATTTTACATATTTTATGGAAGCAGTAGGAGGCCGAGATGGTAAAGTAGTCCTCGACATTCGGGAAGTTTCGGGAAAAACCCGATCGACAGTTAGCGAAAGCGGCGAAATACCAATGATATAATTTCGTAGGGCGATCGAGCGAATTGGTGGTAGCGTCGATTTAGCCAAATTATACTGCGAAGGTGCAGAATGGCTGTTATTTGAAGATCGAGATACTTGGCAACTTGTGCAAAACCTTTCTTTAGCATCCCGAACCTGCAACCCTCAAGGATATAGCAGATGTTGAAGAAGGAAGTTCGGCAACGGATTCGCTTTCTTCTGATGTAACGGAGCTCAGAAAGAAAGTTGGTTGTGCTGGAGTTGTGGTGATAAGTTACAGCAGAGGGAGATCAGGGTTTGGATCGCGGGCTTACAGTGGCATTTTTTTTGCGGAGTGGCATAACTACTCGGAATCCACAAATATGGCAATTCCTCAAGCGCTAGTGGGAGAGGGTAAATTAGTATTAGGTAGAGAAAAATCTACAGGAAGTATCGAAGTGCCTGTGCCATTCGGCTTGCCAGCAGGATCGGGCTGGTAAAGTTGGATACGATCGCGCCCAAGTCGTTTAGCTTGATACAGCGCTTGGTCGGCTGCAGCAATCAGAATTTCGGCTCCCGATTCAGATCCAGGAACAATACTCGCTACGCCCAGGCTGAGAGTGACGTAGGGGCTCACCTGAGAACCAGCGTGAGGCAGCTCCAAAGCTGCGATTTTGAGCTGTATGTGTTCGGCTACCAACACCGCGCCTTGAATCGCGGTATTGGGCAAAATAACGGCAAATTCTTCGCCTCCGTAGCGAGCTACTAAATCTGCTGGCCGATTGACTGCATCGGCGATCGCCGCGGCGACTTGTCGCAAACATTCGTCTCCGCCTTGATGCCCGTAAGTATCGTTGTAGCTTTTAAAAGAATCAATATCGCAGAGAATCAGGGACAGAGGCGTTTGTTCCCTGGCTTGTCTGTGCCACTCCATTTCTAAATACTGATCGAAACGGCGGCGGTTGGCTAGCTGCGTGAGTTCGTCTAAAGTTGCCAAACGCTCTAACTTGAGGTTGGCCGCTTGCAACTGCTGGTAGAGTTCTGCTTGCTTGATGGCGATCGCCAACTGGGTGGCCAGAGAAGACAGCAACTCTACTTCCAACTGCATCCACTGCCGGGGACTGCACTGGTGGGCCATCAGCAGCCCCCACAACTCGTCTCCTTGCACTAAAGGCACAACCAAATAAGCTCTCACCGCGAATTGTGCGAGCAAGTCAATTTGATATTGTGGCAAATCTGCAGCCAAGATATCGGCGATCGGTCGGATCGCTCGATGTTGGTACGCTTCGAGATAAAACTGGTCAAAACAGAAATTTTCCAGGGTTTCCCCCAACATCGGCTGGCAGTTGGCAGCTACAGATTCCACTGTCACCGCCCCCGTCGCCGGGCCGGCGCCGAAACTGCCGGTACAGGTGTTAAAGCGGACGATCATCACTCGATCGGCCTGAAGGAACTGACGCACTTCTGTCACTGTTGTGCGGAGCACTTCGCCCAAATCCAGAGACTGGCGGATGTGCTGAGTAATCGTCGCCATCAGCAGTTCTCGTTCGTTCTGCTGCCGCAGCGTCTCTTCTGCCCGCTTGTACTCAGTGATATCTTGAGCGGTGCCGAAAATTTGTTTGGGACAGCCGTCGGCTGTGCGGGCGAAAACTTGGTCGCGGCAGCGAAACCAGCGCCATTGGCCCGATCGATGTTTGAGCCGATATTCCAACTCCAAAATATGCCCGTCTTGAGTCGAGGGAAATTTTTTCTGGTGGGCTTTGAGCCTCGGCAAATCTTCTGGGTACACCAAACTGGAGTACAAAGCAGTTTGCATCTGTAAAATTTCTTGGGGAGTGTAGCCCAGCAATTTAGAAGCTTGACCGTTGACGTAGACGTTGCGCTGTTGGGTCAAATCGTAGATGTAGAGCAAATAAGGCGCCGCGTCAGCAATTTGCTGGATGAAATGCTGGCTCGATCGCAATTCTTCCTCCACCCGCTGACGCACTTGCACTTCTTCCACAGCTTGATCCCGCATTGTGCGGTAAGCTTGGATGCGATGGGTGAGGTCGGTCACGTCTTGAATCACCAGCAGCGCGTAGAACGATGGGGCATTGACCCCCGGCCATATTGATGACGAAACTGAGGGTGGAGATTCCCTAGACACAAAAGCACTTCTTGACGATCGGGAGCCGACAGTACCGTCTGATTCCAACTCAAGAGTATGGAGAACCCAGTCTCTAATCTCCTGTTCTTCAATGCCAGCCTCTACGGCCGGCACAGCAGTCACAGTAGTTTGCTGAATTCGCTGCTGGCCGTCTTGCCAAGTTGCCGGAATCAGGTGTTTGTGAATTTGAGAAGAAAAAATTGTTGGCGGGCCTCCTGCAAAGATTTGCTTGAAGCGAGTGGCGTACTTTAACTGACTCAGGTGAGGAAAATGGGTTGTGATCTTTGTTCCCAATATTTGGCTGCGGGAAATTTTAGTCCACTCTTCGAGACAAGTGTTCCAAAACAGCACCACAAAATCATCTTGCAGCAAGCAGGCGCCGACTGGTACGCTGTCGAGAACCCCAAACTTTTCCTTAATACTTTTGCTCTCCTCAATCATAGACCCCCGGCAAGTTGATTGATAGCAGTCAACAAGGTGTCAAAGGAATTAACATTGAAAATAAGAATGATATCTCCTTCAATGTGAAGCCTTTCAATCATGAAACTGGTCTGGGCTAATAAAACAACTGTATCAGTAGCTAAACCGCCAGATATCAGCAAACTAGCAATCGTCCCTTCGCTATAAGTGGGAATTGAATAGTTCAGGCGCTGCTGAAGTACGTTGCTGATTGCACCCATGACCCCATTAATTACAATATTTCCCACTTCACTTAGCGTACCAATTTTGACTGAATCGAGATCCTGAGTTCCAGCTTCTTCCCCTGTCAGCATTGTCACCAGCAGGGCAGCGCTGTTTGTGGGAAAGACTAGCTGGGCAATGCCTCCAAAGGAGCCTGTGAATTTGAGCTGGACAGCGGCGATTTGCTCGCCGTTGAGGTGTTGCTCTAACTCTTCTGCCACGTCGATGGGAGTCAGAATCTGAAGGTAGGGAATTTGCAAGCGAATCGGGGAGTCGATCATGTCGTTCAAAACCCCTGCGGCTTGACCGATCCCGATGTTGACGAGTTCTTGCAAAGCATCGAGCTGTCGAGTGCTTAATTTCATTGGGTGTTCTCCTCGCTGACACTGAGAGCTTTTTTGATCCACCCGATTAGTTCGTCTGAGTTGGGCATTTTGTGAATGACTGCTAGGGCTCCGAGTTCCATGCACTCGGAGCGTGTGCTGGCTTGGATGTCTGCGGTAATGACGATCACTGGAATTTTATATCCTCGATCGCGCATGGCTTGCAGGACTTCCCTACCTTCCATTTCCGGCATCAGCAAATCCAAGAGCATACAGTTTGGGGTTTTAGTGCCGAGCAGTTCTAGAGCTTCTGGGCCGCTGGATGCTTCCCAAGTCTCGTATCCTTCTGCTCGCAGGATTTTGCAGATTACCCTGCGAGTCAACCACGAATCTTCGACAACGAGAATTGATGTCACTACGTTCTCCTCCTTCTATTGTTTAGGACTGACCGGCGTTGCAGGTACTGCTTTTATCTTGACAGTAATTTAAAGTGCTGAGACGGTGTGCGATCGAGCTTCACTTGCAATTCCTGTTCTTAAAAACTAACGCATTAATGTATTGGATAGTTTAGTATCTTGGACTATGTGAAGAAAAAACCCGGTTTCTGAATGAAACCAGGTTTGCGGGATCTCTATTGCTCCTAACATGGGCGCTCAATTATAGATTACCAAACGCTTCCGGAGGGACTCTACTCGCTGTTTGGCCGTGGTATTGTCTGGCTCGCAGGCGAGAGCTTGTTCGTAGATTTCCAAGGCTTGAGCTGTTAATTTTTTGCGCTCGTAGGCGTGACCCAGATTATTGAGAGATGTAACGTATTCTGGCTGCAACTTCAGGGCTTCTTTGTAGTTGCGGATGGCGATGTCGTACTGTTCTTGGCCAAAGTGTGCAAAACCGAGGGCGTTGTAGATAACAGCTTGATTTTCTTCGCCTTCTAAGTCTTTGGCTTTCAGGGCTTTTTGAAACAGTACGATCGCCTGGGAGTAAAGCTTCTTATCTAGATAGATACTTCCTAATTCGTAGTATTCCTGCGCTGTTCCTTTTTCTACGGTCAGCTTATTTTCTAAGCGTTCCAGAGACATTTCCAGCTTCCGAGTTTTGAGAATCTGGCGCACCACAAACCAGGAAGTGCTGCCGAGTATAGCGAGCAGGACTGACAAGTAAATAATGAGCAAATTACTATCCATGTTTTTCTTAAAATTAGGTAGGTCTGTGGAAGGTTTTATTTATTTTAAGGCAGTAGAAATCTCTGATATCTGCTTCTGCAACTGTATAAAAAACAACGAAATAGCGATCGACTGGCCCGATCGCGATTTCTGAAAAAGCAAGAGTCCAGAAGTAAGAACAAAGAAGGAAAGTTTGTCTCAACCTCCTAAATTTATCAGGAGTTTTCCTTCTCTGGCAGACCGTTAAATCTTTCTTACTTCTGCTTTCTGCCTTCTGAAAATCAAGCTAACTTTCAGCCTCCGGCTCGATTAGCCATTTCCACGACTTTACCGAATGTTGCCGGGTCAATGATCGCCATTTGTGCCAGCATTTTGCGGTTGATTTCGATGTTGGCTTTTTTCATGTTGCCGATCAGTCTGCTGTAGCTCGTGCCGTGCTGGCGCGATGCAGCATTGATCCGAGCAATCCACAGGCGGCGGAAATCGCGTTTGCGTTTTTTGCGATCGCGATAACCGTTACGCAGGGCCTGCATCACCCGTTGGTTAGCTGTGCGGAACTGTTTCGACTGTGCGCCTCGGAAACCCTTGGCTAATTTGAGAATTTTTTTGCGGCGCGCTCTGGCGACATTACCGCGTTTTACCCGTGTCATCTTTAATTTCCGTTAAACTTTACAAGTATGGAAGCATTAACCGCACGTTAGCGTCGTTGGTCTCGTCGATGACGACCAGCTTAGAGAGACGGCTTTTGCGAGCTGAACTTTTGTGCTGTAGCAAGTGGCTTTTGTAAGCTTTGCGGCGCACAATTTTACCGCTGCCGGTCGCTCTAAAGCGCTTTGCGGCTGCTTTGCGAGTTTTGAGTTTTGGCATGGACTGGTGTTATTTGGACACAAGCTTCAACCGTATCACATTTGTGGTACTTTCTGCAAGGGAGATTTGCGGGTTGGGGGCGGCACTGTATTTACTGCGATATACAGGAGGGGCGATCGGGCGATCGGCTAATCTTGTGGTTGTTTGCTGCATAACAAATAGTATAAAATGTTATACTGCCGTTGCGGTATCATAAAGCCTTATCAACAGAGTTAATATTTGAAAGCTGTTCGTGAGGCAGGATAATTAAATTGAATATCCAACCTTAATTATTGATTCGGGCGCTTACATATCCCATGGAAAAAATCCCTGGAAAATATCCATTGCTCAGTAATGACAACTTCAACGGACATTACTTTGCTAATTATAGCGGTTCTGGGGTAAATGAGGTACACAATTCCACTAAAAAAGCTTGATAACACAGGGTTTTGGCGTACTCCATCTTTCTGAGAAAGGCTATATGTCATAAATGTACTGGCGAAATCAATAAGTGCTTAATTGGAATTACCCGAAATATATAGCGTAAAAGCTTCAACCGGGAAAGATTCTTGGGCAAAAGTTCCTTGGATAGCAATATTTAACAACCTTGTAACTGAGAGTTTCCAGTCGTGGTTTTACGGGAGCATCTCATATTTGTAAAAACACTTCTTCTGGCTGCTTCCTTCTGACTCTTTCCTCCTGCCTCCTGCTCCGCAGCAAGAGAGCCTCAAAACTCCAATTTCTAGCTTAGCTGCTTTTCTTGAGATGCTCCCGGTTTTACTGTGTTTATTTCGCGCCTACTTCTCGGAAATTTATCCTTCTCTCAATCAAGGAATAGCAGATCAAAGAAATACAGCATATTCCATGTATATGTAGTACACACAAGAAGAGAGACGCGAGTAAGGTGCAGATACACCCGTCAATCTACAATCTTTATCAAATATGAAGCAGATCCGCCCCCTACCGATTAACACCACATAAGGAATGAGAATTAAATAACTACCACTCTTGAAAGTGGGATGGGCCTAAGAGCCCGTCCAAAAAGGACGGGCTCTTAGGCCCATCCCACAATAACAATTAAAATTGTAAGTTATTTAATTCCCGATCCTAAGCCTCGTTACTCGTTTAAATGCTCCACAGCTTAGGGGATGTCGCTCACCCGATGCGACCATCCTTATGATTAGGGGTTACTATGGCATTTGAGCAAGACTTAAGTGTCAAATAATTTGCTAAACTTATCCATAGTTAATCGCCGAGAGAAAGTTCTATGTGGAAAGTGGCAGAATTCGCAAAATTAGTGGGAGTCTCAAGCTCTACGTTACGGCGCTGGGAAAAGGAAGGCAAGTTAATCCCTGAGAGGACACTGGGTAACCAGCGTGTTTATTCAGAAAGTCACCTAAATATAGTCCGGAACCTCAAAACCGGTAAAACGCCACCCCATCGGGTGATCGTATATTGTCGCGTCTCGTCCACTGGACAAAAACAAGACTTACTTCGTCAGACACAAGCTATGGAACAATTCTGCTTGGCGCAAGGAGTTGCTATCACAGACTCCATTCAGGAGATTGGGGGTGGACTTAATTTCAAACGTCCCAAATTTCTGCAAATCCTACAATGGGCGATGCTGGGCGATGTTAGGGTGCTGTACGTGGCCCATAAAGATCGCCTGTGCCGATTTGGTTTTGAACTTGTCGAGCAAATTCTAGAGTGGAATGGCGGGACAATTATCGTCGCCAACGCCGAAAGCCTTTCACCGCATGAAGAATTGACTCAAGACTTGCTTTCCATAATCCACTGTTTTTCTTCCCGCCTCTACGGACTGCGGAAATACAAAGCTAAAGTTAAGAATATTGTAGAGGGTATAGATCCTTGTTCGGATTCCTCTATAGTGAATCAAGTAAGCAGCTCCAAGTAAGTTTAACTATATTTGGCGTCAAACTATCGCTAAAATTGAATAACAATGAAGCAACCTTGGTGGCCAAACACCTAGGATTTTGGCACGTAGTATTTAATTGTGGATTAAGCCGGAGAACCCAAATGTATAGCGATGGGAAGCTTTCTGACTCCAAGGTACTCAACCAAGTCAAAAAAATTCTCACCAACCACGTCAAGAAACAGCCTAAATTCGTTTGGATGAACCAGTTGTATAGTCGAGTTTATCAAAATGCTTTGATTGACTTGAAAGATGCGTTTAGTCGATATCGTTCGGGGAAAGCAGGTTATCCAAAATTCGCTAGCCTCCGGGGAGGTATTTAAGCTGGATTTAGTATTAAACTCTCAATACAGGCCTGTCGGGATTTTCGGGATTGGGAATTAGACGCTGATTTTTGCAATCTACTAGCAAATCTAAAGTTTCTAACACAGTGTGGCCGATTAGCACCATATCACCTAAAACCATTGCCGCCTCAATCGTTTCGCGCCCTTCTATTTCAATGATAATAGGCCCAGTCAACCCCACTGTTTCTTGTCTGCCATCAGCATATTTTGCTATTTCCTGACTCCTAATTCTTAAACCAAGGTGTTCGCAGACTTCTACAGGAATAGCTGTGCGTACTGCGCCAGTATCTATGAGTGCTTCTGCTTCGTACACACGCAACAGATTTGGATTGAGCAATCCTCTCTTGACTAACTCTGCATCAAAGGCATTCGTTAGCTTGACTTTGACTCGAACTGCACCCATATTTTTGCGGGATTGAGTTTGAGCGCGATCGAGATTTATCATATCGCCTCTTTTCGTCTAGAAAGTCTACCTTTGATTCTAGCCCTAATTGATGGTTGTAAGGTTCGCAATGCACACCCTACAAGTAGAGTTTGTACGTAAGTCTTACAGCGTATTTCTGGTTTAGGAAGTGCAGTAGGGACAAAGGCTTTCGCCGTATCCCTACGGGGTTCTATCACTCTTGTGGGGAGTAGGGGTTGGGCCTAAGAGCCCGCCCTAAACATACAAGTTAAATGCACAACAGCTTACTCATCTTCTGCATAGATAAACCGATACAATTCGCTAGGATCTGGTTCAGCGCTTTTCTCAGCAAAATCCACTGCATCGTCAATTACTGCTTGAATCTTACGATCGATCTCTTTCAATTCTTCAGCCGTTGCCAAAGTTCGATCGATCAACTCAGCAGCCAACTTCTTAATCGGATCGCGGGGGAACCAATATTCCTTCTCTTCCTTAGAACGCAACTCATCAGGATCGGCCAAAGAATGGCCGCGAAAGCGATAAGTCAAAGCCTCAATCAAAGTCGGCCCCTCGCCGGCCCGCGCCCGCGCCACAGCTTCCTTCGCCACTTCCCGCACCGCCAAAACATCCATCCCATCAACCTCAAAACCAGCCATGCCAAAAGCATGAGCTTTTTTGTAAATCAGCGGGTCAGAAGTAGCTCGCTCGTGGGCCATCCCGATCGCCCATTTGTTGTTTTCCACAACATAAATAATCGGCAACTTCCACAAAGCCGCCATATTCAAACACTCAAAAAACTGCCCGTTATTTGCAGCACCATCGCCAAAAAAACAAGCAGTCACGCCATCGGAACTCTCATCCCCCAAAGCTTCGCGCCGGTACTTCGATTGAAAAGCCGCCCCGGTAGCTACAGGAATCCCCTCAGCCACAAAAGCATAACCTCCCAACAGTCGGTGTTCTGCCGAAAACATATGCATCGAACCGCCGCGGCCCTTCGAGCAACCCGTTTCCTTCCCGAACAACTCCGCCATTACCTCCCGCGCCGGCACGCCCGCGCTCAAAGCGTGAACGTGATCGCGGTAGGTGCTGCTAACGTAATCGGTGTCATCCCGGCGCATCGATCGAATCACGCCAGTAGACACAGCTTCCTGACCGTTGTACAAGTGGACAAAACCAAACATTTTGCCCCGGTAGTACATCTCAGCACACTTGTCCTCAAAATAGCGCCCCAAGACCATATCCTCGTAGAGCATCAAGCCCTCATCCCGAGAAATGGTTACGCTTTGCGCGTCAAAAACTGGTAAAGTCCGTTCCTGAACCATAAATAATTAATAGATGGCAAAAGTATAGTCATTTATTGCACAGGACATGGGAGGCGTCAAGTCCCTCCCCCTTCACTTTCACTTTGAGCGGATTAACCCGCCTCGGCTGAACTACGCAGCTCTCTATCCCATTGCTGAAGGCATTTGGGATTGCTTTTCTCAGGATGTTATACGCAGCATTAACATCAGAATTAATTAATTGACCGACTGATGTTTTGTACAAACCTCTCTTGATTCGCTTACCCTGGAACACAGGGTCTTTATCGGTTTTTCCGTAAACAGGGATTGGGTCTAGATTCAGAAAATTTGCGCGCGAAGTGTAAGATTCTTCTTGCACGATCACCTTAATCCCAACCAACCGAGTCTTGTATTCCAACATCTCAATTAATCGAGCGTGAGGAATACTGACAAAGTTTTGATTAGTTTGCTTTCCTAAATCAATCTCGGTTTTCCACTGTGCATTCTTACCAATTACTAGCGTCCCAATTTGTTTCGCTGCCAAATGGTCAACAATTAGGCGACTTGTGTGATGCAAGTAATTATTGACTTTTTGGTGGATCCAGCGAGTTAAGCGTTGAATGCGGGGTGAACTCTTGCGGCTTCCTTTCAACTGAGATTGTAACTGTGCTTTACGTTTGTTGTAGAACTGGTTGATTGATTTCAATGGTCGCCCGTTAATCAACAGAGGGATAAAACCCGGCTGATTTGAAGTTAACGCCACTAAGTTATCCAATCCTAAATCAATACTAGCTACAGAGTTGCCGTTACTAACGGTGGACTCCGGTTCATCATAAATCACCTCAATTACATAGGAATCGCATTTGGGAACCAGTCTAACTTGACAAATTTGAGCGGAATTGACTTGAGTTTTGATTAAAAGCTTCGTACCCGAAAGCTTGATAATTCCTTTTCTCAACTGTGTAGTGCTAATCGCTTGAATCGTGTAGACAAGAATGTTTCGCCCTTTAGCTTTATCTTTGTACTTCGGCAGTTTTGGGCGGCCGGTGAATTTAGAGGAATCGGCTTTGTAAGCTTTGACCGCTTCAAAGAATGATTTCCAATTCTTATCCAATATCATCAAGATTTGTTGGCTAACCGATTCAGGTAAAGCCTTGTAGGCTTGATGATGCTTCATCAAACGGTTCATTTCGTTGTAGTTGATATAGCCCCATCCATAGATAAAACTCTGACGAATGACGTAGTTAGCGGCATTGTAGAGATTTTTGGATTTAAAAGCTAATTCATCAATCAGTGGGAAACGGTGTTCCGTAGATTTAATGATATGTCGCTCTGTTAGTTGCATCCAGACTCTCCATTCGTAACGAGCGAAAAAATTTCATTTAACTCTCGTGACTATATAATAGTCCTATTGTTTATTGATGCTTACCATCTTAATGAAGTTTTATAATACCAGACGATCGGTTTCCTAGACATCTAAATTTAAACCCACATCTTGCACCATTCTCCAGAACAGGCAAGATGCCTGTTCCACAAAGAATAGATTTTCTTGTGGAACGGGCCGGAGAACCCGTTCATAAAAGGCTTATTCACAATGGTGCAACATCTCAGTTTAAACCCAGATGGGACACAACCGCAGCCGAAAACGATCGCACCTTGACTCCGCAGCAGTTCACCAATTGTTAAAATGAGTTTGGCCATCGGGGCGGATTGCCGGGACTCGGAGAACAAACTCCCATCTAAACCCCATGCACACGAATGATATAATTCCATTACTCTCAAACCCGAAAATGCTCAAGAGTCAAACTACTCATTTAGCTGACGGGCAGTGGGCCTTTGCATTTTCCTCACTGTAAAACGCCCTAGAGGGAAAAAAATCAGAGTATCTCTACGGCAAGTCCAACATACCGTGAATGGGGCGGTTGGAAGCCAACACCAGAATTTTTGATTTGGTTTGCGGGAGTATGTCACTTAAGATAGGCTAATTCAGTTGCTAGCGCTTTGGGGAAGTGGACAGTTCTTTAACTTATGTTAATTCCACTAGATTACTACCGGATTTTGGGTCTACCGATTCAAGCTACTGCCGAACAGTTGCAGCAGGCTCACCGCGATCGAACTTTACAGCTTCCGCGCCGGGAGTATTCTGAAGTTGCGATCGTCGCCCGCAAACAACTGCTCGATGAAGCCTGCGCCGTTCTGTCAGACTCAGAGGGGCGCAAAGCTTACGATGCCAATTTTTTAGCCAAAACTTACGATCGAGAGTCGGAAGCAGCACAGGAAGCCAAGCACCAGAGGTCAAAAACCTCAGCAGGCCCGGCCACCTTCCTGCAAGACGCAGGAGAAACCGTTCCGGCAGAGTCCAAGGCTTTAGAGGCTGCTCCCGACCCCCACACTCCAAGTATTGAAATCGATGACAACCAATTCGTAGGAGCCCTGCTCATACTGCAAGAACTGGGAGAATACGAACTCGTACAGAAGCTGGGTCGCCCGTATCTTAACAATGGCAGCATCGCGATCGCAGAAGGTCGTTTCGGCGACCCGCAGCTCGTGAGGCCAGATATAGTTTTAACCGTCAGCCTTGCCTGTCTAGAACTCGGCCGCGAACAGTGGCAGCAAGGTCAGTACGAAAATGCCGCAAAATCATTAGAAGCAGGTCAAGAATTGCTGCTGCGCGAAAGCCTATTTGCAAGCGTGAGGGGTGAAATGCAAGCCGACATATACAAACTCCGTCCGTACAACATTTTAGAGCTATTATCACTTCCCGAAGAAAAAGTCGCTGAGCGTCGCAAGGGACTGGAAATCCTGCGAGAAATGCTTCAAGAACGAGGCGGTATCGACGGTTCGGGAGACGATCGATCGGGTTTAGGAATAGAAGACTTCCTCCGGTTCGTGCAGCAAATGCGTAAACACCTAACTAGCAGCGAGCAGCAGGCGCTATTTGAAGCCGAAGCCGGTCGCCCCTCCGCAGTCGCCACTTACCTCTCGGTCTACACCCTGTTAGCCCAAGGATTTGCCGCCAGACAGCCATCGATGATCCGTCGGGCAAAGCTGATGCTGATGCAGCTCGGTCGCCGCCAAGATGTTCACCTGGAAAAAGCCGTCTGTTCCCTGCTGCTGGGCCAGACAGAAGAAGCCAGCAGAGCCCTCGAACTCAGTTCGGAAAAAGAACCCCTGGCCTTCATTCGCGAACATTCCCAAGATTCACCCGACTTGTTGCCCGGACTGTGCTTGTACGCCGAACACTGGCTACAAGAAGAAGTGTTTCCCCACTTCCGCGACTTGGCCAACGAGTCAGTGTCCTTGAAAGACTACTTTGCTGACCCGAAAGTACAAGCTTACCTAGAAGCTTTGCCACAGGACGCAGAAACCGCCAACGAATGGGTCGTGGTGCAGCCCCGCGCCGGCAAGCAGCCAGGGCGACTGCAACCGACAGCAGGTCGATCGCCCGCTGCCATACCCCCACAGCCACCCACAGCCAAGCAGGGAGCCAGTACGGTCACTTTGACCCCCGTACCGGGCGAGGCTTCCACCGCAGCTTCGGGAACGAAATCCCCGGCAACGGTGGCCACGCCGAGCGCTGTTGCCCCTGTCTCTCTCCCGATAGCTACAGTGCCACACCCAGCAGAATCGACTTCCAAACATCGCAGACGCCAACATTCAGGGCGCAGCGGAGCCAGCGGCAAAGGGCTAAAGGGCGATTTGGTCGATCGAGCGCGCACCAAGGCAACAGAAATTACCGCCCAAGTCAAGTCCATGCCTCCAAACAAGCTGGCTTTGCTTCTAGTGGCAGGTGTCCTGAGCCTGTTATTCCTGTGGTTAATACTCAGTCTGTTGGCTAGCGCGATGCAAGCCCTATCGGGCCCCCTCCAAGGAGAGCAAGCCCTCGTTCGCCTGGAAGAACCGCCCATAGAAATCCCTGCCTTGGCCGCAACCCCAGAACCGAGCGCCACAGGCGCAGTATCGGGAGCAATCACTGAGGAATCAGCCGGACAAATAGTTCAAAGCTGGCTATCGGCGAAAGCAGCAGCTTTGGGCCCCAATCACGCTGTCGAAGAATTAAAGCAAGTTCTGACAGAACCGGCTTTGTCTCGCTGGCAATTGATGGCGGAAGCTCAACAGCGTAACAACGCGCACCAGCGTTATGTACATAAGCTGCAAGTTAATGGAGTTACCACAAATCCGACTAATCCCGATCGCGCTCAAGTAGAAGCCCAAGTCGCGGAAAAAGCCGAAGTGTTCGATCGTTCTCAACTCGTTTCTTCCCGCAATGAAAACCTGCGGGTGCGCTACGACTTGATCCGCCAAGAGGGACAGTGGCGGATTATGGATTGGCAAGTGATTAAGTAAGAAATTGGTAATTAGTAATTGGTAATTGGTAATTTCTGCTTGCTAATTACTAATTCCCAATTTCTGATTATTAGGTGAGTTTTTAATATCAAATCCGTTAGCATCGGAATAGTAAATTCGAGTTCACTGTTGACTGTTGACTGTTGACTGTTGAAAGTGAACAGTGAACAGTCAACAGTGAACAGTCAACATCATTCCGGTGTTACCGGAAATGATATAATTCCAAAAGCGGGAGTTTTGAATTGCAGATTATTGTTGAAGGCTGGCGTTTTATTTATCATTCCTATTGCGTAGCCAATCAATTTCAACTGCTGGAAATGCTCGATCGCCCGCGAGGACAAATTGAGCTTTTCCACCGCGATATGCCCTACATTGACGCAGCTTGGGAGACGAAAATTAGTTTGTTCGATCGCCCAAATGAAACATTACTTCGCAGCATTAAGAGCCCGGCGGTAAATCAGTCAGCCGATGTTACCCTGCGAATGTACTGCCCGTGGGACTTCTCGGCATCCAGCAGCGCTCAAACTTGGGTATTTGCAGCCACAGAATGGGGGATTGTTACCAGTTCAGTATTACAGGCGATGGGTGTTAAGTCGATCGCCGAAACTCCGGTTAACTCAGAAACGAAAATTATTACACCTTCAGCGTGGTCAAAAGCCGGCTTAATTCGCAGCGGTGTTGAGGCCGATCGCATTTCGGTTGTACCTTTGGGTGTCGATCCTCAGATTTATTATCCTGCTGCGGGCGATCGGCGTCAATCACTGCGCGAAAGCTTCGGCTGGTCAAACTATTTTATATTTTTAAACATCGGAGGACAAACGGATCGCAAAGGTATTCGCCCTTTATTAAAAGCCTTCGCTGCGGTAGTTGACAAATATCCAGATGCGAGATTAGTTTTAAAAGGTTCTGAACTGCTTTATCCGTCGAGAGACGAGATTGCTGAAGCCAGCCGAGTTGCGCTCAACGATGCGGAAAGAGCAAGGGTTTTACCGAGATTAATTTATACTGGTAGCCAGCTATCTTTTGCTCAAATAGCTGAGTTTTACCAAGCAGCAGATGCTTATGTTTCTCCCTATTTGGCAGAAGGTTTTAATCTGCCAGTGTTGGAAGCGGCAGCGTGCGGTTTGCCGGTTATTTGCACTGCGGGCGGCCCTACGGATGATTTTACGCGATCGGACTTTGCACTGCGGATTGAAAGTAAATTTATGAGTGTGGAGAGTGAGGGGGAAACCTTATTTATCTTAGCTCCTAAGTGGGAACATTTGACTGATTTGATGCAAGGGGCGATCGAACAGCCTGGAATCGCTGCGAAAGCGAGGGTTGCGGGCCCGGCTTTTGTGGCTGAAAATTTTACTTGGAGGCGCGTAGTCGATCGATTGCTTGAGGTTATGGGAGGAGATAGAAAGAGAGAGGAGAGGTCTATTTTTGAGCCAATAATTTTGTAGTTTGGGCGTTTCAAGCCCTAGATGGGGAAATAGGTATTTTCCGGCGTAGTGATTAATCACCGAGAAAGTATGGCGTTTAGCGTTTCAATCCCTGATAGGGTTTTAGGTATTTTCCGGCTTAAGGGGCCGATTGCGATGAGTAAGAGTTAAAAAAGCGTGTTTCAATCCCTGATAGGGTTTTAGGTATTTTCCGGCAACTGTAGCTAACTAATGCTGAACTATTCCACCGGGTTTCAATCCCTGATAGGGTTTTAGGTATTTTCCGGCTTTAGTTAGTGGGTGACAAACATGGTTCAAGTCAAAGTTTCAATCCCTGATAGGGTTTTAGGTATTTTCCGGCACTTAGATTATGATAATAGAGATTATACACGATTAGGGTTTCAATCCCTGATAGGGTTTTAGGTATTTTCCGGCTTTGGTGTGTATTTTTACTTATGTGCAAAAAATGCGTTTCAATCCCTGATAGGGTTTTAGGTATTTTCCGGCGAGATTTAGCATTATTAGTGGGCAAGCAACTGAAGTTTCAATCCCTGATAGGGTTTTAGGTATTTTCCGGCCGTAGATGAGTGTAGGCAATCGTTTCCTCTTCTGGTTTCAATCCCTGATAGGGTTTTAGGTATTTTCCGGCACTATCAAATCACCCCAGATAGTTGCTTTTTTGTCGTTTCAATCCCTGATAGGGTTTTAGGTATTTTCCGGCGTTTATTGTAGCGAGTAAAACCGTTGGTGTCACGTGTTTCAATCCCTGATAGGGTTTTAGGTATTTTCCGGCCGGCTCAGCGTGTTTGGGAGCAAAGATCGGGTCAGGTTTCAATCCCTGATAGGGTTTTAGGTATTTTCCGGCTTTATGGCATTGAAGAAAATATTTTATCTCCCTACGTTTCAATCCCTGATAGGGTTTTAGGTATTTTCCGGCTAATTTTGATTTAGATGATGTTGAGATTAGTGACACGTTTCAATCCCTGATAGGGTTTTAGGTATTTTCCGGCCCGTAATTGCCGGCGATCGACTGCTGTACATCCACGTTTCAATCCCTGATAGGGTTTTAGGTATTTTCCGGCGGAGATATTGCGGGTCAATGTGCAGCACTCCTCGTTTCAATCCCTGATAGGGTTTTAGGTATTTTCCGGCTAGACGATCCGATCGCCCGATCTCATCTGCGGATTGGTTTCAATCCCTGATAGGGTTTTAGGTATTTTCCGGCTTGATGTAAACGCAGCATCTGCTGCAATTACTATGTTTCAATCCCTGATAGGGTTTTAGGTATTTTCCGGCACATTTGTAAAATTGAAGCAAAAAAGCACCCCTAAGTTTCAATCCCTGATAGGGTTTTAGGTATTTTCCGGCCCTCGCAGCATTCTTGCAGTTTTTTGAGATTAGTTGTTTCAATCCCTGATAGGGTTTTAGGTATTTTCCGGCAGTAACGGGGTGTTAAAACCCCGCTGTAGATTTGTTTCAATCCCTGATAGGGTTTTAGGTATTTTCCGGCTTATAGTGAGTATATGTACTCATGAAATATTTTTGTTTCAATCCCTGATAGGGTTTTAGGTATTTTCCGGCATCGCTAATAATTTCTTGATAGCGATAAGGGTTAGTTTCAATCCCTGATAGGGTTTTAGGTATTTTCCGGCCCGCGCCGCCGGAGTAATTGTCCCCAAGGGCGATCGGCAAGTTTCAATCCCTGATAGGGTTTTAGGTATTTTCCGGTCGGCTCCAATCTTGCACGGAAAGTGCCTTGAAGTTTCAATCCCTGATAGGGTTTTAGGTATTTTCCGGCTCGGCATCTCGGAGTAGAGCACCGCCGGGGGCAGTTTCAATCCCTGATAGGGTTTTAGGTATTTTCCGGCAAAGCAATTTCATTGTCCAATCTGACAGAATCTAAGTTTCAATCCCTGATAGGGTTTTAGGTATTTTCCGGCTTACTATCGGGGTTGAGCGATTATGTCGTACCAGTTTCAATCCCTGATAGGGTTTTAGGTATTTTCCGGCCTCTATCCGATCGCCCCACAGACCCCCAGCCAACAGGTTTCAATCCCTGATAGGGTTTTAGGTATTTTCCGGCTGTCCGGCGCTACCTTACCTCTACGATAACGACAAGTTTCAATCCCTGATAGGGTTTTAGGTATTTTCCGGCTAGTCGCTCCAGTCGCCGCACCTGCGAAACCCAGTTTCAATCCCTGATAGGGTTTTAGGTATTTTCCGGCCCGATTATCTGCAACCTTTTAATCAGTTAGCCGCAGTTTCAATCCCTGATAGGGTTTTAGGTATTTTCCGGCTGGAAGTTGTGGGCGGACGATCGGCTGTTCTTCGTTTCAATCCCTGATAGGGTTTTAGGTATTTTCCGGCAGTCAAGGGATTCAGGCGCTATCACGTTCCCTCCGTTTCAATCCCTGATAGGGTTTTAGGTATTTTCCGGCCGAAAAAGTAACAGCCGCGCAAACTTGGGCAGAGGTTGCGTTTCAATCCCTGATAGGGTTTTAGGTATTTTCCGGCTCAAATTCTGAAGAGTCGAATTCTGAGATATTCATGTTTCAATCCCTGATAGGGTTTTAGGTATTTTCCGGCAATCACGGCGGGGAATCTGGCGGGCAAAAATCCGTTTCAATCCCTGATAGGGTTTTAGGTATTTTCCGGCGGGGTTGCTGGTAGCACCTTCGGAACTTTGCTCGGGTTTCAATCCCTGATAGGGTTTTAGGTATTTTCCGGCAGTCGCGATCGGCGATTCGGCCGGTTTGGGATAGTTTCAATCCCTGATAGGGTTTTAGGTATTTTCCGGCCCGCAGCAGTAAGCATTATCACTGATATGCTCAGTTTCAATCCCTGATAGGGTTTTAGGTATTTTCCGGCTGCCCGTTCCAGAAGCCACGGTGTATTTGGTTTTCAAGGTGCAGTTGCGTCCAGCTAAAATAAAAGTACCATTCCAGCCTTCGGCTTGTCAATACCGGAGTTTCCATACTCACTCCAAAACCTTATCCTGTAAAGCTTTCAGACTTTGCGTCCAGCCTTTTTTTACACTAGGGGCATCAAACTCTTGCTGCACATGAGTTTGAGCCGAAAAATTTGATACCCCGATTTTAACACCTACCCATAGACGCAAACTCAGTAAAAAATATTCTGCGAGCAACGCGCTCTACGCCACCAATACATTCGATCTTACCCTGACAGCCAGCGCACAGCGGAAAAAACCAAATACTGTCTTCCTTGGGTTGGATGACTTTGTTCGGCGTGGCATCGTAACTTAGCACAGTTTCAACAGATACGGCAATGGCGCCGCTTGTTGGATTATATTGTTGTCTCGTTGTCGGACTCCATGAAAGGTTTCAACAGATACGGCAATGGCGCCGCTTGTTGGATGACTTTGTTCGGCGTGGCGATCGTAACTTAGACTTGAGTCCTAGCCGGAATCAATCTCCTCAACAGGTTTGATAACTTTGTTCGGCGTGGCGATCGTAACTTAGACTTGAGTCCTAGCCTCCATCAATCTCCTCAAACTATTCCGCCAACCAGAAAGCAAAGCGATTAAAAAACAACTCCGATCTATCAAAAAAAATTAGCTCATATTCAACAGCTAACGACTTAGACACTTATCTCTAAAATCTCACGAAAAAGCCATATAAAAGCTGCCAAGTCGTAGACTTATCAAAATCTATGCTTTAGAAAATCCCAGACCACAACTTATATTTTACCGAAATTGAATTCCCAATTAATTGCTAGGCGTGATTTGCCGCGACTTCTTCAGCGAAACCTAAACTTTCAATAAATAGCGAATTTTTACCTGCCATATTTGCGGTATTTGCGCTTCGCGGTTGCGAAAAATATTATTGGCGAATGGCCTAAAAATTGCCCAAATTAACTTAAAATCAGTAGAGTGGCATTTACCTTAAAACTCCCGATGACAAAAGCCGAAATTATCACCAAAAACATCACAGTTCCTAACGGGGATTTGGAAATAGCTGCATACCTAGCCCAGCCAGCCTCCCCAGGACAATTTCCCGCAGTTATCGTGATTCAAGAAATCTTCGGCGTCAACTCGCACATCCGCGAAGTTACTGAAAGAATAGCAAAAGAAGGATATGTGGCGATCGCCCCAGCCATTTACCAGCGTCAAGCCCCCGGCTTTGAAACCGGCTACACACCCGAAGCCATCCAAATCGGCAAAGAATACAAAGAAAAAACCACAGCTTCCGAACTTCTGGGCGATATCCAAGCCACCATCGATTACCTCAAAACTCTACCCTCTGTCAAACCAGAAAGTTTTGGCTGCATCGGTTTCTGCTTTGGAGGGCACGTCGCCTACCTAGCCGCTACTTTGCCCGAAATCAAGGCTACAGCGTCGTTCTACGGCGCCGGTATCGCCACCCAAACCCCCGGCGGCGGCACCCCCACGATCGCCCGCACAGCAGACATTAAAGGCACTCTCTACGCCTTTTTTGGCACTCAAGACCCCAGCATTCCCTTAGAACAAGTTGACCAAATCGCCGCCGAATTGCAAAAACACAGTATTTCTCACCAAATTTTCCGCTACAATGCCGATCACGGCTTCTTCTGCGACCACCGCGGCAGTTACGACGCTACGGCAGCAGCCGACTCGTGGGTGCAGGTGAAGCAGCTATTTCATCAGCAACTTCAACCAGCTTAGAGAGTGGGAGATGGGGAGATAGGGAGATGGGGAGAGTGGGAAATTTTTTTCTACTGACGACTGCCAACTAAATTACTGACAACTGACAACTAAACTGACATGAATTCCAAATCTACAGGTTCTCAAAGCGCAAAACCATCCTTTTCAATGGATGATTTTGCTAAAGCCCTCGAACAGCACAATTATGAGTTCCAGAAGGGACAAGTAGTGCGCGGCAAAGTGTTCGAGTACGACTCAAACGGCGCGTATGTTGATATCGGCGGCAAGTCTTCGGCTTTTTTGCCGATCGAAGAGGCTGCTTTGAGAACAGTAACGGATTTGTCGGAAGTGGTTCCGCTGGACGAGGAACGGGACTTTTTGATTATCCGCGAACAAGATGCAGATGGCCAAGTTACTTTGTCTCTGCGCCAGTTACAAATTCAGCAAGCTTGGGAAGATTTAGTCGAATTGCAAGAAACCGGTAAAGTTCTTCAGGTGCGGGTTTCTGGCGCAAATAAGGGCGGTGTGACTGTAGATGTTCAGGGAATGCGCGGCTTTATTCCCCGATCGCACTTAGTCGATCGCGATAACCTAGAATCGCTGATCGGTCAATCTTTGAGCGTTAATTTCTTGGAGGTCGATCGCGAACGGGAAAAACTCGTACTTTCCCAGCGGATGGCCACTCAATCGAATGCTTTCAAGGACTTGCAAATTGGTCAGTTGGTGGAAGGAAAAGTCAGCAGCATCAAGCCTTTTGGCGTGTTTGTGGACTTGGAAGGAGTTAGCGGTTTGCTGCACATCAAGCAAGTCAGCCAAAAATATATTGATAACCTTGGCAAGGTGTTTGCTCCCGGTCAACCCCTGAAAGCGATCGTGCTTGACCTCGATGAAAGTCGTGGCCGAATTTCACTTTCTACGCGGGTACTAGAAAATTACCCAGGGGAAATGGTGGATAAGATGGCGGATGTTATGGAGACTGCTGAAGAGCGATCGGAACGTGCTAGAAAGACTCTTTCTTAAGGCTTGATCTAATTACCACCCCGACTTCTTAAAGAAGTCGGGGTTCTAAGAGTGCGATCGTTTTACGTTTAATTAAGTTGATTTACTTATTTTGCATTTTACATCGACTTCTTATACCAGTTTCCCAAAAGAATCCCACTATAGCAATCGTCGCATCATTTAGGAATTTCTTACTCCCTCCCCTTACCAAGGGGAGGGTTGGGGTGGGGTAAAAAATTTACGACTCCTGCAAGGATTGCTATATAGGCTAACTCCAAACCCCTATCCAGTAAGTTAATACCTCTCGCCCATCAAAAATCCCAAATAGTCTTACGTCTTCCTTTCCCTATCTAACTCCATTTTTAGCGTTCGTTACTTAACCCCATTAGCTACTACTCCCAATACTTTAAAATCTGCTACATTTAGTTGATCTAAAGCTTTGCTTACCATGCCGCGATCGGTTTTTTCTATTTTTACTATCAGCACTGTACCATCAGTTTGAGACGCTAGTAAATGGCCGTCTGCTAAACCAATTAAAGGTGGCGTATCGTAAATCACTAAATCAAATAACGCTAGAAATTGTTCCATTAAATAGTGCATCTTTCTCGAAGAAAGTAATGTAATTGGGTCTGAGGGAATAGTACCAGCAGTCAGGACAAAAAGATTGTCATCGTCGGGTAATCGCTGAATAGCCTCATTTAAGCTTAAATCAGAACTTAAAACATTACTTAAACCTTTCATATTTGATAAGCCAAGATATGTGTGCAGTTGAGGCACACGCATATTAGCATCCACTAATAATACTCGTTTACCAACAGCAGAAGCAGTTTTAGCTAAATAAAGTGCTACAGTTGACTTACCCTCACCTTTAATGGTCGAAGTGATGGTTAAAGAACTTATTGGGTGTTCAGCATTTAATAATTGAATATTTGTGTATAAGTAGTGAAATGCCTCGACTACAGGAAAATCTTTGTAATTTGAAACTATTATTCGTTTTAAGCTTGCACTGTTAGTATTTGAACTTACGCTAGTGAATTTAGCTGGAACACGTTCACCTCGACCAGATTTAATTTTCATCGCTTTGGCGATCGGAATGACTCCCAAAATAGGGCGTTTAGTTGCTGATTTAATTTCTTCGGGAGTATGGAAAACAGTATTTAAAACTTCTACTAGGAAACCTATAGCAATGCCTAGTAAAGTGCTAATAACGATCGCAATGGCTAGGTGGCGACGGGTTGGTTTTTCTGTTACTGGGTAAAAATCACCATTTTCGTTTGTGATTAACTGTGGTTTAGATATAATTTGCCAAGAGCCATCAATTTGACCAGCATCTAGTTGTAAAGTTTTTTGTTTTTCGAGGAAGAGTTTGAGATTATCTTTAGCTAGTTCTAGTTTTAATTGTATGTCATCATAGCGAAGTTGAGCTTGAGGCATTTGAGTGATTTTTGCTTGCAGTGAATTTTGGCTATTAGTTATCAATCGCTCGCGAGCTTCCAACTGTTTTAGTTGTGATTGCATCTGCAAGAGGACAATATCAGCTTCTTTTTTGATTAAATCACGCAAACTTTGCTGCTTTTCCCGCAAAGATTGAATGGGAAGGCTATTTTCATAAAATTGAGTAGAGCTTAAAGCTAATTGCGACTCTATTTCATTTACTTTGCTAATTAAATTTTCATAGGATTTGGGGCTAATATCAATAATCCAACGATTATCGCCCGTTAACGCTCTTTTTTTGTAGCTTTCATATTGAAGCCTACTTTCTGCCAGTTGTGCTTGCACTTCTAGGCGACGATTAGTTAAATTATCGAGCTGATCTGATAGGCTGCGGCTGCGTAGTTCGGGTTGATTAAAGTTATACTGAAGCCTTAACATTTGTAATTCTTGTTGCAATTTATCGACTCTCTGCTGGAGTGGGGGCAGTTGTCGATCTATAAAATCAATACTTTGTTTGCTAACTTTCAAACGCTCTTTATCCATATATTCTAGGTAATATTTTGCAGTTTCATCCAGCACATATTGGATGCGCTTTGGATCTCGATCGCGATAGCTAATATCTATGAGTTTAGTACCACCCTGCTTCCCATCTCGCAAGAAAGTAATACGTTGGATAGTCAAGCGGCTACTGAGACTTTTATAGTCAAACTTTGGATATTTTGTTTGCAATTTATTGACTAATGGTAGTAACACTTCTGGGCTTTTTAAAACCCGCGCTAAACTTTGATAATCCACCGAGGAACCGTCTTCCGCTGATGATTTAATTTTGTTCAAGTCTGTGATGCCTAAACTGTTATTTTGAGCTTGAACCAATAGTTTTGATAGCCGATCGTCAGCCGTAATCGGTTCTGCTAAAACTGTGAATTTTCCTTCATACTCAGTAATAGAGTTTTTGGCAGCCCTGAGCACGAAACTACCGCTTAAAGTAGCTATGCTGGCAGCTACTATGCCCATCACCAGAAGGCGACGTTTGATGACAGCTAGTACCCAATTCATATCAAGAACTTGGTCATCCTCTGCTGGGGTACTAGCTAGGTAATTAGCGGAGGGAGCAGACAAATATTGACCATTAAGGTCATTTTTGATGGAAGACAACAGTTTTTTATCCATAGCAAGAATCTTATTTAATTCCTAATTTCCGAATAGTCTGAGTAGCTCTATCAGTCGGGTGGGAACGAGAATTCCACCAATAATATTACTAGCTGGTGAGAAAACAGTATTAATGTTGTCTACGAATATAGCAGTCCTCGATCGTGCCACTATAATTATGTCATTATCTTGAATCAGTGGGTTGCTTTGAGCGTCGATTCCTTGATTAAAGTTAATTGATACTTGCGATCGAGATATCGTGCCATTAGGATTTAGCCTGATCAGTTCCACATATCTAGAGTTAGCGCGATTTGGTCGAAAACCTCCCGCACTCATAATTGCTTGATTTAAGGTAGTATTAGGAGGTAATTTGAGTCCACCCGGAGCATTGACTTCTCCGATAACACTTACTTGCAAAGTCGCCGGAGCAAAGCTAGCAGTAGCTAGAACAGAAACTTCTCCGGGGTCGATCGCCGTCGCTGTCGGGACAAAGATGATATCCCCTTCTTGTAGTATAGTATCTTGAGAGGTATCTTGTTCTTGCAAATATTGCCAGAGGTTAATAGTTCTAATTTGTTGTTGGCCACTTCTAGTATAACGTTGGAGTTGGATTTGCCGAATATCAGCGATTGATGTTATGCCACCAGCTAGTTGTAGAGCTCGAATGATGGTCGGTTGTCCGCTGGTTCTTTCACCATTTCGGGTATCACCACCAATGGCTACATATCTACCCGGACGCTTCACCTCTCCGAATACTGAGACAGTACGGGGTTGATCTGCTGGTATAGAAAAATTAGATTCACTAAGTTGATTTGTTTCTGCTAAATTAATGGTTTCTTGAGGGGGAACCAAGATTTGATCTCCATCTCGCAACGTGATATCTTGGCTGCTCTGACCAGTTTGTAAATAATCCCACAGATTATAAGTGATAGTTATTTCTTTGTTAGCCGTAAGCCGACGCCGCACAATTACTCGTCGAATATCAGCGCTAGCTCGAATACCCCCAGCTTTTTCTAAAGCTTGAGGAAGCGTGGGAAACTGAATCGATGGTCTAGTTCCACCTCCATTAGCTAGGGGTAATAAGTAAGAGCCCGGACGACTTATTTCACCCGATAACCAAATATTAAGCGGGCGGGCAGCTTGTAAGCTGATTGTAACTAAAGGTCTTTTTACGACCTTACCATAAGCTCTAGTGATAACTTGGGCTGCCTGTTCTAAAGTTAATCCTTGAAGGGAAACACTACCAATAATGGGGATTTGAATAGCTCCCCCAGCGGGAATTTGATACTCCCCACTAAGCTGAGGCAGATCGTAGATATCAATTTTAATATTGTCTCCACCACCTAGATAGTAATCAGTATTAATACTTGTTGCGGGGGCTGGCGACTGAGCGAGGTTGGTTTGAGGGTAGGAGAGAGTGAGTACGAGCGCCAGCAGTGGCAGTTGTAAAGCACGGAGAGTAAGCCATTTCATAGGTAGTAACAAATTTATGATAGAGGTAAAGCCATGAAAGATATTTTAAGAATGCCGATGTTTGCGTTGATGCTATTGTGTTTAACGCTTATCGTGTTTGTGACTATTTATATTTTAGCTGCACGCCATCCGAAATTGAGTGGCACATTAGAAAAGATTTTTGTGGGCATACTTTTTTTTACCATCACTGGTGGTTCGGGGATCACGGCAATGCCCTTTACCAAACTCCATCCTAACGTTTTCTACAACTTAGAAACTACACCCCCAACGATGATTGCTCAAATTGCCATTTATGGGGGCATGATATTAATGCTATTTCCCCGCTTAACTAAAACTACCCAAAAAACAGTTTCTATGTGCATTAAATGGATAGCAGGAGACATTTTTTTAGGTGTGTTTTTGTTGATTATGACTTTATCGGGCTTGTGGTCACAAACTCCTGAAATTACTTTTAGGGCTATTTTTGCTATTTGGGTAGTAACACTGGCTTCTATTTATGTAGGGAAAGTGTATAGTTGGTTAGAAATTTATGGATTATTGAGATGGCTAACTGGTTTATTAGCTTTATGGTCACTTGTGAAAACAAATGCAGCGCCGGACGGTTGTTGGACAGGAGTTTTAGGTCATAAAAACCCTTTTTCTTTTCAAATGGCTAATACAGCTTCTTTATGGCTTTTATATGCTTTTAAGGATCGTAAGTATCGATATTTATCATTATTTATAACTTTAATAGCTTTAGTAGGATTGCAAAAAGGTTGTAGTGGTGCTAGTCGGATTTTGACAGTGGTATTAATCAGTTTGTGGAGTTATTTAGCCCTCTTAAAAAAATTACCTGTAAAATGGGCTTTTCTCTGCTTTATCTTATTTTTGGTCGGTAGTATAGGTATAAGTATTTTGGTATTAAATAATTTAGAGGCTATTATTGTGGATGGTTTGAAAAAAGATATGACTTTAACAGGTAGAACCGATTTTTGGCCTTTAATTATTGATCGAATTAATCAAAACAATCCCATATTTGGTTATGGAATACAAGGATTTTGGCAGTGGTGGCGTCGCTCGGAAAATCCCGCTTACGGAATTGTAGTAGCTAAAACTGGTTTTGTGCCACCCCACTCTCACAATGGTTTTATTGATATACTTTGCGAACTGGGTTGGGCCGGACTCTTGTTGTTTATTGGGTCATTCTTGAATAATATATTTAGAGGTATAAAGTACCTAGTTAAAGGAACTTTTCCAGAGTCAGGTTTGCCTTTGTATTTATTAACATTTATGCTAATGACCAATTTGACAGAGGGGGGACTATTGGGGGTTGGTACTTATTGGTGTTGGTATGTAGTTTTATCGGTAAAATTGAGCTTAGATAGGACAGCTAAGGATAATCCACACTGATGATGTCAGCGTTTGGTCAGGCCTATTAGGAGAATCTTTACAAAGAATAGGCATCTCCCCCACTTCTTAAAGAAGTCGGGGCTTTAACACCGATCGCGTTTTACGTTTAATTAAGTGGGCTTACTTAATATGACTCGCAATTGTTTCACTCTCCACCGTGGCTTCCACTGGCCAAGAATTTTCCATCTCTAGTGTTTGTTTCGGCTGATAAACTGCCAAGTCGAACCAGAAAGTCGTACCCACATTAACTTCGCTAACTAAATTAATTTTAGTGTGGTGCTTGTCAATAATGTTTCTGACAATAGAAAGACCTAATCCCGTTCCTTCTAAAGTGTGTACTCGGTTTTCTACCCGGAAAAAGCGATCGAATATTGCTTGTTGATCTTCAGGATCTATGCCAATTCCCGTATCAGAAATTTCGATCCGCACTACCGGAAAATGTTTGGCATCCGGTGACAAGTTTTGGTGTACGGATTGACCGTCTTTGTGAGTGGACGCCTCCGGCTCTAGCAAATACGCTCGAATTGCCACCTTGCCACCGGACTGAGTAAATTTTAAGGCATTTCCTACTAAATTTGCAAATACTTGCAGCAGCAAATCGTAATGACCTAAAGCAGGTGGCAAATACGGGTCAACTTCTTGCTCTAATTCAATGCCTTTATCCTTAGCATTTAACTGATAAGTCCGCAGGGTTTGTTCGACAGCTTGCGGGAGGTCAACCGCCTCCAAGTGATAAACTCGGCAGGATTCCAGTCGCGACAAGTCTAACACGTCGTTAACTAAACGAGTTAGTCGATCGGTTTCTCGATTGGCAATTTCTAGGAATTCCCTGCGCTCGCTTTCTAGAAGGTCTTCTCCGTACTCGTGGAGAGTCTCGATAAAAGATTTGATATTAAATAAAGGCGTTCTCAATTCGTGAGAAACATTGCTGATAAAATTGCTTTTAGCCTCATTTAGTTCTACTTCGCGAGTAATGTCCTGCACTGTCATTGCAATGCCTTTGAGACTTTCTCGGTAATTTCCTGAACCTTGATGCTTGGAGGTTTGCTCGTAGAAAGTACACTCTACAGCTAGCGGGCGTTGTGGTTCGGTACAGGTATCTTCCTCATGGCGGATGCAGCTTTTGCACAGCGGTTCGGCACCGGGCGCTTTGTGCAGAATGACTGTAGTTAAAACAATGCGAATTGTACGGTTAACTGGTTCGCTCATCGAGATGCGAAATTCGCCGCCGTCGCGATCGCCCGCAGCTATTTCCTGCAAAGGTCTAGCCAACTCCTGCTGCACTTCCGAAGGCAAAATGTTGAGAACATTTACTCCGAGCGCATTTTTGCCTTCCCATCCAAAAATCCGCATCCCCGTCGGATTAACTAAAATCACCTGCAAATTTGCGTCTAATAAAAGCGCGCCATCAGCAATCGTTGATACCAAAGTTTCTAACTTAGCTTTTTCCGCTGTCAGTTCTTCAATATTTTGTTCTTCATAACTTTCGAGTTTCTGGGCCATTTCATTAAAACTGCCAATTAACTCGCCCAATTCTCCCCCTAAAGGCAGGTCAACTCGCTGCTTAAAATTCCCGCTGGCAATGTTTTTGACCCCGAAGACTAATTGTTTGATCGGCTGAGTAATTGTCAGGGCATTAAATACAGCTCCCAAAATTACCATTACCCAAATTGTCACAAATACTGCTAAAGTGACATCCCTAGTCAGATTTGAAGAGATAACTGCTGCGGGATTTGGGTTAATGCCGATCGCCAAAACTCCCAAATATTTGTCTTCATGAATTAACGGCACAAATACATCGGTAACTTCTCCATCGGGCGTCAAATGCTGCCGCACCAAAGGCAAAGAAGTTAAATTTCTCGCCTCAATATCGGCGAGAAAATTATCGGGAAGTTTGATCTGGCGGCGCAGTGTCAGGGAAGTCTCCACCTCGGATTCCGAAAAGGGTATCCCCAGGAAAATATCTCCCGCTTCGTCTGCGTAAAGCATATAGCGGACGCTGGAGGTGCTGCTGTAAAATTGGCGGGAAAAGCGGGCGACTTCGGAGCGATCGTTTTGGGCAATCAGCGGCGCCACATTTGCCGCCAACAGCAGGCCCAGGTCTCGGCCGTAACGAGTATCGTTAAGTCGGGCGTCTTGCTGGATAGTATTCACGGCCCAGAATGTCAGGCCACTCATAATTAACGACACTACGAGGGTAGCAGCGGCCATCAGGCGGGTCTGGAGGGTAAAATCCGACCACCAGCGGGCAATAATTTCTCCGATTTTGTTTAGTATGGCCAGCATTTCACCAGTTCACCCGTTCAATATTAAAAGCAAGATAAATTCAGTTGGCTTCAGATAAAATTTTCTGATGCGACTTGTCCGCTACCGCCACCGCAGAGATACCAAACTTCATTGTTACATTTCTACATTGAGATTGCTTGGCTTTCGGATGGCGGTCGATGTCGCAATTCCTAATTTTTATCGCCCAGAGCTCGGCGACCGATGTCCCGACGGCAGTAGACGCCTTCAAATTGGATGCAATCAACTGCTGCATAAGCTGTGGAGATAGCTTGTTCCAAAGTTTCTCCCGCTGCGGTGACGCCCAAAACCCGGCCGCCGTCGCTCACCAACTGCTGGTGCTTCAACTGGGTGCCGGCGTGAAAGACTTCTGCTCCTTTGGCTTCAGCTTCCTCGATACCTGTAATAACTTTGCCTTTTTGATAACTTCCAGGATAGCCCCCAGAAGCCAAAACTACGCAAACAGATGCCCCCGACTTCCAGCGAATAGAATATTCACCGAGACGCTGCTGACAGCAGGCCAGCACCAAATCTTCCAAAGGAGTTTCCAGCAGTGACAAAACCGCTTGAGTTTCGGGGTCTCCGAAACGGCAGTTGAATTCTAAGACTGTGGGTTCTCCTTCTGGCGTAATCATTAAACCTGCGTAGAGTACACCCCGGTAGTCGATTTTGCGTTTTTGCAGTGCGGCGAGGGTGGGTTCGAGAATTTCTTCTTGAATCCTTTCCATGAGTTCCGGGGTGACGATGGGCGCTGGGGCGTAGGCTCCCATACCGCCGGTGTTGGCTCCCTTGTCGCCTTCGCCGATAGCTTTGTGGTCTTGGGCCGGCAGCAAAGGTTCCACTGTGATGCCGTCGGTGAGGGCGAGAATCGAGACTTCTTGACCTGTTAAAAATTCTTCGACGACGACTCGGATGTTGTCGGTGCCGAATTCGCCTCGGAAAATGGTGTTGATGGCGCTGTGAGCCATTTTGACGGTGGTGGCAACGGTGACTCCTTTGCCTGATGCGAGTCCGTCTGCTTTAATGACTATTGGGGTTCCTTGTTCCAGAACGTATGCTTTGGCTGCTTCTGCGTCTGTAAATACGGCAGCTTTGGGTGTGGGGATGCCTGCTTCGAGCATCAATTCTTTGGCCCAGGATTTGCTGGATTCAATTTGGGCGCCGGCTTTGGTGGGGCCGAAAATCATCATTTTTCGCTGTTGGAAATAGTCGGCGATGCCTAGGGATAGGGGCAATTCGGGGCCGACGATGACTAATCCGATGTTGTTGACCATCACAAAGCGTTCGATGCCTTGGAAGTCGTCGATGTTGAGCGACAGATTTTGACAGCCTGGGGTGGTAGCTGTGCCGCCGTTGCCCGGTACGCAGAATACTTGTTTAATCCGCGTAGATTCTAGCAGTTTTTTTGCGATCGCGTGTTCGCGACCTCCGTTTCCCACAACTAAAACTTTCACAGTATCCTCACCTATAAATTGTGTTCCCTGAATGTCTGATTTTCAGTGTTGGCGTCTGTCTATCTGCTTTTTGCAGTGCTGTCAATTATGCCATGCTTGGCGCTAGGGAATTGCTAGATGTGGCACTTTTCTGGAGGAGTGAGGTTCGACTGCGGTTTCTCAATGGCTGGGAGCGTGCAATAATTAAAGACTTTAGCCGTCCAATTTTTCTAGGTTCTGCCTCGATTTAATCCTGCAATTCAAACTATTTTTTGGCTTTTAACTCTGCAATTACTGTAATTGAACCAGGGCCAAATAGCGATAAGATAGGCAGGTTGACTCTGGGGAATTTTACTCACATGAAATCAAATAAAACCGCTGCTAGTTCGTCTGCCAAATTTAAGCGGGTGGGCGTTGTCGGTGGCGGCCAGCTAGCTTCGATGATGGGGGATGCTGCTAGGGGGATCGGTATTGAATTGGTAGTACAAACTCCCCATGCTACTGACCCGGCAGTTTCTGTTGCTGCTGGTGCTGTTTTGGCTGCTGTTGATGATGTTTTGGCTACGGCTCAATTGGCGGATGACTGCGATGTTATTACTTTTGAAAATGAGTTTGTGGATTTGGATGGTTTGCGGCCGCTAGAGCGGCAAGGTGTGTTATTTCAGCCGAGTTTGTCGTCGCTTTCTCCTTTGTTGGATAAGTACGTTCAGCGCTGTTATTTACAAGGTTTGGGTTTGCCAACTCCGAGGTTTTGGGAATGGGATTGCAGCGCGGATTTGCCCCCGGAATTGTTTGATTCGGTGACGATCGACTTTCCGGCAATTTCTGTTTCCGACAGCGTGCAGATTGCAGGAGACTCGGATGCTGGATCGATCGACTTTCCCTTTGTGGTCAAAGTTCGCCGCCACGGTTATGACGGCCAAGGTACTTTTATTGTTAATGATCGGGGGAGTTTTGAGTCAATTCGTGCTACACTCCAAGGTCAGTCTTTGCTACTGGAAGAGTTTGTGCCGTTCGATCGCGAATTGGCTGTGATTGCAGCTCGATCGGCAAATGGGGAAATTGCGATTTATCCGATCGTGGAAACTCAGCAACAAAATCAGGTTTGTCATCTGGTGATTGCGCCCGCTGATATTAGTTTAGAGGTGAAAAATGAAGCTTGTGCGATCGCCCGCACTCTCCTCAACAGTTTGCAAGCTGTCGGCGTATTCGGCATTGAATTATTTTTAACCGCCGACAATAAGCTGTTAGTCAATGAAATTGCACCCCGCACTCACAACTCGGGACATTTTACGATCGATGCTTGCGAAACTTCCCAATTTGAACAGCATTTGCGCGCAGTTTGTCAACTGCCTTTAGGTAATTCGGCTCTGAAATGTGCAGGCGCTGTGATGGTAAATTTGCTAGGCTACGAGTCTGCCCAGTCCGATTATTTAGCAAAAAGACAACAACTGGCACAAATTAGTGGTGCTTTTGTCCATTGGTATGGTAAGGAAGTATCGCGTCCGGGCCGCAAACTCGGTCACGTTACAGTTGTGATCGACGCGGAGTTGGTGGCTCAAGGGCGATCGCAAGCACTGGCGATCGCTCAAACCGTAGAATCCATCTGGTATGCAAGTTAAATTGCTCAAAGCTTGCCAAAATCGGGTTAGTTGGTATATATTTAATAAAGGTTCTACTGCGACGTTGGTGACTGCCAATAATGTTTTTTTGATCTATAACTCTTAACTCTCGGGAATCAAGATGTTTGGACAGCAGTAAACTGGGCTTGTACCCAGAAACTTTAAGTCCGAGCCAACGGTACCCACCTGGTAAAATACCAGGTCAAAAGCTGAGGTAAGACGGCGTTGCGGGGAACCATTAAAATTTGGATAGAGATAGGCGCTGTGAAATATGGCTAGCCTATTTTTTTTTGAGATAAGCTGTTGCATATTTAAACTATACAAGCATTACCCTTGTTTTTGATTTGGCGACCCCATTTAATTATTAATTGTCCTTCATTTAAGAGGCGAGGCAATAAATACTCCAGCTATTCAATTGATATAAAAAGTCGATTTGCAATATATTTTATCGAAAAATAACGGATATGGAATGAGAATTAAATAACTTAGAATGCGTGATGGTTCTTGTGGGATGGGCGTCCCGCCCGCCCTGAATATACAATTTAAATGCGCGACAGCTTAGCAGTCTATTTGCAAATTTGAGATGTTCCCAATCATCTTGCGATCGCCCTATTAATAATTTCCACAAACTGATGCAGTAAAGCAGTCATTCTATTTTAGATTTGAGATTTTGGATTTTGGATTGAACCCACGGATAAATTCGGGGGCTTGAGGATTTTAGATTTGAGATTTTGGATTGATTCCACGGATAAATTACGTGGCGGGTACCACCTTTGAAATTCTTGGTCAACTCTCAGCAAAATCTCCGGCGTGGACTCGATCGCCCTTCCAATAAAAATATTTAACCAAGGTGGGCAAAAGCCCACCCTAATTCCTACTTCCCTACAGTGAAATACTCATTCTTAGCATACACGCTAATAATGCAATCTCCCAATTCAAAAAACATCCCCTCTTGCTCATCCTTAGAAAATTGCAAGTTGCCGTATTTAGAATTAATTTCCTCAGCAGTCGCCGCTTTTGCCTCCATTTCATCCGGGATAAGTCCGGTAGAACCGATATAGAAAACCAGCGGTGAAACTTTTTCCCTGTACGCTTTTTCAGCATAAGCTTCCAGTCGCTCATTCGCATTAGCTAAAGCAGCGACAAATTCGTCTCGCTTGACATCTTCTCCCTGCCATTTCGCTTGCAAAAGGCGCAGCAAACTATCTGCACCCACTTTGGCTAAAGTAGCGCTAACAATTCCGTTATCCTCCAACCCCAAAAACTCATCAAAAATCAGTTTCATCAAGTCGTCAACTTTGGTGATTTTTGTTCGGGATGACAGCGTTTTGTGTGCGAAGACAACAGGCTCATCTAAGGTGATGTCAAATGTCGGTTTTGCTAGCTTTTCGCCCGTGTTTTTGTGGTAAACTTCATAAAGGCGATCGAGAAATTTGTTGGCCGAGTGCAACTTGCCGAAGTTGAGAATGTTTTTGCTGCCGATGTCGATTTTGTAGCTGACTCGCGAATCTACTGAACCGTTGGCGATCGCACTTTTTAATTCCGTGTATTCTGTCGTCGTCGGAAAGTTGATGTAAAGGCTTTTTGACAGATAATGCTGTTTCAATTCTTCCAATTGTTCCGCAGTGTAAGCCTCGGATTCCTCCTTCAAATGAGCCGAGAGAATGCTAGAGAGAATTTTGATTTCTGCTAGTTCCTCAAACACTCCGTCAAGGCTGCCGTAACGCCCGTCAAAAGGCACGAGGGGCAAAGTCTCTAACTTAATATCGTACTCGGAACGGAAGTCAAATTCTTGCACGGGCGAACCGTCTTTTTCAAGGAGACCGCATTTTTTGAGCAAATCAAACACAGGTTTGCTGCTGATTTTGGTTCGCAGCGACTTAATATTAACTTCGCCGTCGCTGACAATGGTATAATTGTTGAAAGTATTGAGGTCTGTAACTAGAATTCCCGCCACTTCGGCGATTAAAGTTTCATCCTCAACTTTTACCAGCTTAGCTTTTCGGGTAATCAGCATATTGATGGTAGCGGTATTTTGATTGATGGCAAATGAACCCATTTGCACGTATTCGCCACCATCTAAGAATTCAGTTTTCAGCCAAGGCTTGACAAGGTTGCCGTTTTCGTCTCGCTTTCCTTCAATTCGCTTTAAACCTTTTCGCTGATAATTTTCTTGCAAGTGTTTCAAGTTGATGATGATGCTGTTGCTGTTTTCCTCCAATATCTTGATTAACTCCAGCAGGGAAATTTTATCGCTGACTTTTACCCGATCGCCAATTTCATGATTTTTCAACACATCAGGCGCAAAAACAGCCTCTTCCAAATCTTCCGTAAACTCGGCTATTTGGGCATTTGTCAAAGCTTTCGCGTGTTTTTCCGTCAAAGTAGCGTCGAAGGTGCTCGCCAGCGCATACTTAGCCGTATTTAAATTGCCGTCAGCGAGGTTAGCTTTCGCAAAAGCCAACACCGACTCATCAGTTTGAGCAACGGGAACATCTAATTTGTCATACTCATCTTTGGCGACTTTCTGATATTTGTAAAACAGTCCGCGATCGTCTGCTTTCAGCCCGCAGATTTTCAGCGTACTCGATGAACCGTTGATTTTCTTGCCACTTTTGGAAACAAAAACTTGATAATCATATTCCTTAATTAACGGTTCTTCCAGCGGCGGTGCAACGGAACTGCCTAACAGTTTTGTGCTGTCGTAAAGAGCATCATAAACCATTTTAACTTCGCCCGCGCGGATGCAATTTCCCGATAATGTGTTGGCGATTTTGGAGAGAAGTTTGAAGTCAGCAGAGGCATAGGATATGGTGTTGGCAAACACATCCATGTCTTTGAGTTCTTCGCAAATTTCCCCTAGTTTTGTAGCTTCGGAATTAGCACTGGGGTCATTTGCATAGCCGTCTGTGTGCAAATTGATCGCTGTCATTTCTCCCGCTTTAACCAGAGATTTAGCGAGTTCCATCGACTGCGATATGCAGGTATAGCCAGCCGTGTGGATTTTTTGAATTTCTTTGATGTATTGAGAGTCAAACTTCAGCACTTCTTGAATGGGAATTCGCTGGAAATGACAAATTACGTCCCCATTGCTAGCATAGGAAATCAGGCTGACAATTAGCTGGTAATTGTTGTATTCGTCTAAGGTCAAAAGCTTGATTAGGGTTTCTTTCAGCGGTTCTAACTCATAACACATTGAGCCGGAACGGTCGATGATGATGATGCTGTGAGCGACGGATTTTTCTGGGATATCGCCTGGTGTTCTTTCTAAATTAATGCGATCGACTAGATAGAATGCCTTGGCGTTTCCGGCAAAATTGTAGAGGGTAAACTTGGTGCGAGTATTGGAGGCTGCTTGGCTGCTGGAACGTTTGACTTGAGATGATTGTTTTGCTTGCCGTGCCATAGTTTTCACCTATGTTGATTTATTCATCAACTTAATCATGACACGCGCTTCTGTAGATGTCAAGGCCTGTGTGGAAAATTATGTGCAAAGCTGAATAAGCATTAATATTTAGCAAAGGTTGCCAAAAGTAGTGGATGTGCATCAAGGCCACAGAAACCGGGTTTTTTACCGAATCTGCGGGTAACAACGAAATATTTTCGTAAAAAAACCCGGTTTCTAACTATCGGCGCCAGTCCTAAAATATTTAGCCAAGCATGGTTTATTTAGAAAATCCGCTGCTCAAACTTTATCTAAATGTAATCGGATGGGTGACGTTGGGATTCATTCTCGGCCGCCTGCTACCAAGAAGCTATTCTACATATTTAGCCAAGTTTCTTTTCTTCTTTGGGACGCCATTGAGCATTGTTGCTTTCATCCGCCGCGCCAATTTGTCGGGCGCTATTTGGATGGCGCCGCTGATAGCTTGGGCGGCAATTCTAGCAGGTGGAGGACTCGCTGGGATTTTGATAAATTTTGGTGTCGGTGAGGAACGTTTCAAGACTCTTAATCCGGCCCAAAATAGCCCGGAACACACCAGCGCTTGGAGTTTGCCCACTCAAGGCAGCTTTTTATTGGCAACGATGCTGGGTAATACGGGTTTTTTAGGCATTCCCGTCACCTTGTCCTTATTAGGTTCGGAACACTTTGCCTGGGCGTTGTTTTACGACTTGCTAGGCACTACGATGGGAATGAATATACTGGGAGTTGCTATTGCTTCTCACTGCGGTAAAAGCGATCGCCGTCAGGGTTGGTTAACACCCCTGCAGGCAATCTTTCAGAATCCGGCACTGTGGGCTTTTGGTCTAGGATTTATCTCGCGCAGCTTGCCGCTGTCGGCACAAATCGCAGAATTGTTAACAACAGGCGCTTGGACTGTAATTACTTTAGCTTTAATTACGATCGGGATGCAGTTGAGCAAGTTGAATTCCTTGCACAACCTCAAACCAGTTTTGGCTTGTCTGGCGATTAAAATGCTGTTTATTCCCTTGGTAATTGGCACGGGATTAACGTTTTTTGGCATCGCGGGCGCGCCGCGACTTGTGCTCGTGTTGCAAATGGCAATGCCTCCTGCTTTTGGTACTACATTGCTGGCCGAAGCTTTCAATCTCGATCGCGAATTAGCCGTAACTGCGATCGGCATCGGCTGCGTTAGTTTATTATTCACTATTCCCCTATGGATGAGGCTATTTAATTTTTACTAAAAATAGGAATTGCTCAGCTTGAAAATTTTATTATTTTAGTGATCCCCATCACAAACATTGAACGATATATAGTCTTTCTCAGTAAAATGAGGTGTTCTCCGATCGAGGGCATAGGGCATAGGGCATAGGCCTCCGTGGGTATAGGGCATAGGGTAGACCTAACTTTATTTAAAACTGCTATAAAACTGCTATCTCTCATCTTGATTTAAAATAAAAATCACGTGACTTGGAAACTGTATTGGCTTCTGCTAATGTGGAAATAGCCCGTGGAGGACGGGAAGAATATAAGTATGGCAAGTATAAATTTTAGATTGACAGGTTATCAAATTCTCGATCGCATTTACTCAGGAACTCGCACCCTAGTTTATCGAGCTTTCCGTATTGATGACAAACAGCCAGTCGCCATCAAAGTCTTGCGGAACGAGTATCCCAGCTTCAGCGAACTGGTGCAATTTCGCAATCAGTACACGATCGCCAAAAACCTCAACTTGCCCGGAATCATCGAAACCTACAGCTTGGAAACCTACCACAACAGCTATGCGTTGGTAATGGAAGACTTTGGGGGAATTTCTCTGAAGGAATGGAGGGAACAAGGAGAAACGGGGCCGACTCTGATCGAGTTTTTGCAAGTGGCGATCGACCTGAGCAATATATTAGATATACTCTACCGCCACCGGATAATTCACAAAGACATTAAACCCGCCAATATTTTAATTCATCCCCAAACAAAACAAGTCAAACTCATTGACTTTAGTATTGCATCTTTGCTACCAAGGGAAACTCAAACCTTGATGAATCCTAACCTGCTGGAAGGGACACTCGGCTATTTGTCTCCCGAACAAACGGGAAGGATGAATCGCGGCATAGACTACCGCAGTGACTTTTACTCTTTGGGCGTGACTTTTTACGAATTGCTGGCGGGACGATTGCCGTTTCAATCCAACGATGTGATGGAATTAGTACACTGTCATATTGCCAAGCAACCACCATCACTGCATGAAATCAATTCTGAAATCCCGCCCCTACTCTCGGAGATTGTCAGCAAATTAATGGGGAAAAATGCCGAAGACCGCTATCAGAGTGCGTTAGGGCTGAAATTCGATTTAGAATGTTGTTTGGAGCAACTTGAAGAAAACGGTAGGATAAAGAGTTTTGCGATCGCGCAGAGGGATGTTGGCGATCGATTCATGATACCAGAAAAACTCTACGGTCGCGAAACAGAAGTAGAAACCCTACTCGAAGCCTTTGATCGCGTTAGTAGTGGCACAACTGAAATGATGCTAGTAGCTGGTTTTTCGGGGATTGGGAAAACTGCAATTGTGAAGGAAGTTCACAAACCAATTGTCCGCCAGCGCGGCTATTTCATCAAAGGAAAATTCGACCAATTTAACCGCAATATTCCTTTCTCAGCTCTTGTCCAAGCATTTCGAGATTTAATCGGACAATTGCTGAGCGAAAGTGACGAAAGGTTGGAAAATTGGCAAACTCAAATATTCCAAGCGCTGGGCGATAACGGTCAAGTCATTATTGAAGTAATTCCCGAACTCGAAAGAATTATTGGGAAACAACCACCCGCACTGGAATTATCAGGAACTGCGGCACAAAATCGGTTTAATTTGCTGTTTCAAAACTTTATTCATGTGTTCACAAAGCCAGAACATCCCCTGGTGATGTTTTTGGATGACTTGCAGTGGGCTGATTCCGCCTCGCTGCGGTTAATGCAACTGCTTGTTACCGAGTCGGAAACCGGCTATTTATTAGTAATTGGTGCCTACCGAGATAATGAAGTATTGGCCGCACATCCGTTGATGCTGACACTGGATGCAGTGGTCAAAGGTGGGGCCACGGTGAATACTATTACCCTGGAACCGTTGAGTTCAACAAGTCTAAATCATTTGGTTGCTGATACGCTCAATTGTGATCCATCTTGGGCAATACCGTTGGCGGAATTGGTGGCACAAAAAACCCAGGGAAATCCCTTTTTTGCAACGCAGTTTCTCAAAGCCCTGCATCAGGATGGGCTGATTGAGTTCGATCGGCTTGCTGGTTATTGGCAGTGCGATATTGTGCGAGTTCGGGAGGCAGCGCTGACGGATGATGTGGTCGAGTTTATGGCGTTGCAGTTACAAAAATTGCCGCCCGCGACTCAGAATGTGTTGAAGTTGGCTGCTTGTGTTGGGAATCACTTTGATTTGGGGACTTTGGCAGTTGTTTCCAAGCAATTGGAAACGGAAACGGCGGCGGATTTGTGGAAGGCATTGCAAGAGGGGTTAATCCTGCCTGAAAGTGAAATCTACAAGTTTTATATGGGGCGAGAAAGACGGGAGGAAACCGAAAATTCGGAGGTGGTAAATTACAAGTTTTTGCACGATCGCGTTCAGCAAGCTGCCTATTCTTTAATTCCCGAACAAGAGCGATCGCGTGCTCACTATCAGATTGGACAATTGCTGATCCAGCAAATTTCACCCGCAGCTATAGAAGAGCAAATTTTTTCAGTTGTCAATCAGTTGAATTATGGTATTGCGCTGATTGAAGACCAAACACAACGTGATGATTTGGCACAACTCAACCTCACGGCTTGCCGCAAAGCCAGAGCTGCTACTGCTTATCAAGCTGCTCGCGAGTATGCTGCGATCGGGCTAAATTTGCTTGGAGATAACCCTTGGCAACGACAGTACCAGATGACATTGAACTTGCACGAAATAGCCGCAGAAGTGGCTTCACTCTGTGGGGAATTTGAACAGATGAATCAGTGGATTGACACTGTGATTCATCATACCAGAACTCCCCTAGAGCGAGTGAACGTTTACATCGTCAAAATTCAGGCATTATCGTCCCAGAACAAGTTTTTAGAAGCAATTGCTATCGGTTTGTTGAGTCTCAAAGAATTAGGAGTTGAATTGCCCGATCGCCCTACATCAGAAGATATTCAGCAAGCAGTGCAGGAAATTAATAGCTCGATCGCCGATCGACCGATTGAAGAGTTATTCGATCTGCCAGCGATGGTAAACCCCCAAAAACTGGCCACGATGCAAGTGGCGGCAAGTATGGGGTCAGTTTGTTATCTGGTTGGTTCGTCTTTGTTTGCACTGGTGACTGCCTTACAGGTAAATTTATCTATCCAATATGGCAACAGTCGTACTTCAGCTTATAGCTATGGTTGTTATGGGATGATTCTCAACAACTTTCTACAAGATGTGACAGTAGCCGATCGGTTTTGCCGATTAGCTTATCGTCTTGCCAGTGGGGCGGAGGCCAAAAATATTCGCTCTGCAACTTTTGCTGCGCTCGGGATCTGTTTGCACCATCACAAATCGCACTTGCGGGAAACTCTCCCCATTCTTCAGGCAGGCTATCAAGTCGCATTAGAAACAGGCAATCTAGAGTTTGTCGGGTATAATGGGCAGGGATTCTGTCTAAATTCCTACTGGTGCGGTCAACCTTTGGCAGAACTTGAGCCCCAAATTCGGGCATACCGTCAGCAATTATTCGACCTCAACCAACTAGCAACGGCAAATTATTGTTCGGTTTTTTGGGAAACAACGCTGTTTTTATTGGGTAATCCAAACAACTTTGAGATTTCCTTTGAAGTGGAAGGCTATGATGAGAAGCTGGTTTCTGAGTCGCTTGCCTCTAACGATTTTTACCGACTCTGCATCTTCTATCTGTACAGGGCAACGTTGAGATTCCTGCTGGAAGACATTGCTCGGGCCTCCGCAGATGTCGATCGAGCAAGACAGTATATAGCGGGAACCGTAGGAACTACTTGCGAAGCAGGTTTATATTTCTATGACTCACTCATAGCCCTTGCCACTCCTGAGTCCGAGGCTGAGTTAGAAACGCAGTCGCAACGAGTTCAGGAAAATCAAAGTAAGTTGCAGCATTGGGCCGAACACGCCCCCATGAATTATTTGCATAAGTGGCAGTTGGTAGAAGCAGAGAAATACCGAGTTGCCAGACAGAGGGCAGAAGCTATTGAAATGTACGATCGCGGCATTTCTGGAGCGAAAGAAAACGAATACATCCAAGAAGAAGCCCTCGCTAACGAACTAGCAGCTAAATTCTACCTCGACTGGGGCAAAGAAAAAGTAGCGCAAGCTTATATGCAAGAAGCCTACTACTGTTATGCTCGCTGGGGAGCGAAAGCCAAAATCGATGACTTAGAAAAATGCTATCCCCAACTTCTTGCTCCCATATTGCAGGCAAGAGAAAATCGTGGTGTAATCAGCGAAACTCGCCTCCACACGATCAATAAATCGTCAGTTTTACATCAAACCTGGCACACAACTCTATCTAGCAGTAGCAGTATTTACGAAGCCCTCGATTTCGCGACTATTCTCAAAGCCTCCCAAACTCTATCCAGTGAAATTCAATTAGAAAAATTACTGGCTGCACTGATGTGTGTGGTGATGGAAAATGCCGGGGCAAAAAAAGCAGTTCTCCTGTTGATTAAGGATGGGAATCTCGCGATCGAAGCTGTAGCCTCCTTCAATCAAGATGTCATCTCAATATCTGTACCACTGTCAGCCAGCGACGAGTTTCCCCCTGCTGTGGTCAACTATGTTAAGCGGACTTGGAAAACTGTCGTTTTGGATAATGCAGCAGTACAAAATGATTTTATTGCCGAGCCGTATTTGATGCAGAAAAAGCCCAAAAGTGTGCTGTGCACCCCGATTTTAAATCAGGGTAAATTAATCGGGTTGCTCTACCTAGAAAATAACTTAACAATTGGTGCATTTACAGAAGATCGTACTGATGTCATCCAACTTTTGTGCGCCCAAGCGGCTATCTCTATAGAAAATGCTCGCTTGTACCAGCAATCTCAAGCTTATGCACAAGAATTAGAGCGATCGCTCCTTGATTTGCAGCAAGCACAGTTACAGATCGTGCAAAGCGAAAAAATGTCCGCATTGGGCAATCTAGTCACAGGAATAGCCCACGAAATCAATAATCCTGTCGGGTTTATTAGCGGCAATATTGAGGAAGCAACGACCACGATCAAAGATGTGATTGGTCACTTAAAATTATATCAAGAAAAACTGCCAAATCCAGGCGAGGAAATTGAAGAAAATGCTGAGGATATTGATTTAGAGTATGCCTTAGAAGATTTACCCAAGATGCTGTTGTCGATGAAAGTGGGATGCGATCGCATTCGCGGCATTAGCACCAGCCTCCGCACCTTCTCCAGAGCCGATAAAGACTACAAAGTTCCCTTTAATATCCATGAGGGCATTGACAGCACCATCTTAATTTTGAAACACCGGCTGAAAGCCAACGAACACCATCCGGCGATCGAAGTCGTCACAGATTACGGGAATCTTCCCCCCATCGAATGCTTTCCCGGTCAACTGAACCAAGTCTTTATGAACTTGCTTGCTAACGCGATCGATGCCCTAGAAGAATCAAACCAAGGACGCAGTTTGGAGGCAATTAAAGCGAATCCACACTGTATCACAGTTCGTACCAGTCAGTCGGGCGATCGACACATCAAAATTCAGATTGCCGATAACGGTGCGGGCATGACAGAAGCCGTGAAAAAACGGATTTTCGACCATTTGTTCACAACGAAGGCAGTAGGAAAAGGCACTGGGTTAGGATTGGCTATCGCCCGCCAGATTGTAGTCGAAACCCACGGTGGAACAATTAATGTCAATTCTATTTTGGGGGGAGGGAGTGAATTTGAGATAGTGTTACCTATTAGCGAATAAAAGTTGACTGTTGACTGTTGACTAATGACTAATGACTAATGAAAAAGGTTATTCATTTTTCATTCTTCATCATTTTGTTTGTCTAGTTTGACTTCCTTGAGTACGATCGACTAATTTCTATTTGAAAAAATCCCGAATAAGTAAATTAGATTGCCGATCGGGAATTATACCAGCCCCGATCGCAACTGCGGACACGAGCAAAACTTCCAGCGCCCCTTCGCCAGATTGCCAAAATCTCAATTATGCTAACCTAGGCAAGCAGCAATCCCTTGTCATGAAGGCGATTAACATAATTTCAAACAATTTATTGGATTTAGGAGCGGTGTATCCCGTATGGCAAATCTGATCGGCACAGACAGCAACGACTTTATTCTAGGAACTCCGCTGAGCGATCGAATTCGCGGCTTAGATGGCGATGACACGGCCCTGGGTGCGGGAGGAGATGACACCCTAGAGGGCGACGGCGGCAACGACCAGCTTCTGGGAGGTGACGGAGCAGATTCGCTGATTGGCGGTGAAGGAAATGACGAACTTATTGGCAACCAAGGCCGCGATTTTGCTTCCGGCGGAAACGGCGACGACTCGATTCGTGGCGGTTTGGGCAACGACATCCTCGAAGGCAACGACGGGATAGACAGCGTGTTGGGAGACGCCGGGGACGACTTAGTTTTTGGCAACGCAGGCTTTGATGTGATTGCCGGCGGTACTGGGAACGACACCCTCACAGGGGGTGACGGCGACGATTCCGTGTTCGGCAATGCTGATGACGACTTTCTCTACGGGAATGCGGGGAACGATTCTCTCAACGGCGGCAGTGGTAGAGATCAAATGTTGGGCGCTGAGGGCAACGATTATTTGACTGGCGGCGACGGCGACGACACTTTGTACGGCAATGCCGACAACGATTCGCTCTTCGGAGATGCTGGTAATGACCAGATATTCGGCGGCAAGGCTGACGATACAGTTTTTGGTGGCAGCGGTTCCGATACCCTTCGCGGCGATGAAGCCGACGACTCGGTACTGGGAGATGAAGGCAATGACTTTTTGTTTGGTGGCAAAGGTAATGATGGTATCGACGGCGGTTTTGGCGATGACTCCTTGGCTGGAGGTATCGGCGACGATACAATTTTGGGCGGTTTCGGCAATGACAATTTATTTGGAGCAGAGGGTAATGATTCTTTAATCGGAGGTGAGGGTTCGGATACTCTGACTGGCGGCAGCGGCAGCGATGTTTTTGGATTGGGAGCCGGGCCTGGCAGTCTGGCTTTAATTACTGATTACAATGACACAGAGGATTTCTTTGGACTGCCGAGCAATTTATCTTTCGCTCAACTGCTAGTTACCCAAGGCAACGGTGCAAATGTCAGGGATACAGTAATTACGACACTTGACGGCAAGCTTTTAGCAATTTTGATCGACACTCCGGCGGCGCTGATCGAGGCGAATGATTTTATCGCTGTGACTGGGACGGCTACTCCCAGGCCAACCACCATTACAACTACCACTACAACTACAGTTACAAGCACAATTACAGATCCAACTCAACCTCAAACTTCAACTACAGAATCACTTCCAACTCCGTCTCCAACTCCCACGGAAGCACCGACTCCAACTCCCACGGAAGCACCGACTCCAACTCCCACGGACGAAGCGACGCCTACTCTCACGGAAGCACCGACTCCGACTCCCACGGAAGCACCGACTCCGACTCCCACAGCAGCGCCGACTCCGACTCCCACAGCAGCGCCGACTCCGACTCCCACAGCAGCACCGACTCCGACTCCCACAGCAGCACCGACTCCGACTCCGACGCCAACTGCTGCGAGGATTCCTACTGCACCGACAGTTAGCCCGCCTGATGATTCGCCTCTGGTGTCAATGAGTTCTCTGGCCCCGACTCCGACTCCCGGACTATTGCCAATGCCGGGCCAGACGCCGATATTCCCGACGGTGCCGAACCTGATACCTTTTCCTACACCTGTCCCTCCACCTTTCGGGTTGTAGGTGCGATCGCGCAGTTTAGTGATGAGTTATGAGTTAATGTAAAACTCACTAAACTCATAACTCAAAACTATTTAACGTCCTGGGGAGTTTCGGCCGAGTCTTGTGGCGACTCGGCTGGAGAATCTTCTAGGGGAGATAATTGTTGGCTATACTCCAAGAGCGATCGAAGTTTCATGCGGTGGATGTAAGGCCAGCCGCCATTGGCTTCAATATTCCTGAGCAGTTTGTAAAGTGCTTGGCGGTTGTCGGGAAAAGACGCTTGAAACAAACCGTCCCGAATTTCCCGGTGCGAAGCTTCCAGCCTCCGCAGCAGGGCCAAAAGCAGCAGACTGTCTCCCTGACAACTTTCGCCTAAAGTCCGAATCGCCTCTGTCAGCGATTGCATTTGAGACTGCAACTTTTCTGACTCTAAATCTTTGCCGTTGTCCATACTGCTGCTTCCTTTGAAATCTACAAGGCCTTTGTCCCCAGCCTTTTGGTCAACCGACTAATCGAGCTAGTCGCGATCGCCATTCGGGGTCATAAGCAAAGTAACTTAAGTAGGTTGACTTAAGCAATATTAATTTGCAGTCCAAGTCAGGAAAAGAGCACAACCCGTCGTACCATGTGTATTGGGCTGCGATCCGAACATGATTGAGAAATCATAAGTTCATGCTTATTTTCACGGCGCACTAGCTTGATTTTTTGAGTCAATGCCGGTCTCGGTGAAGCGAGGGATCAGGATCTAAATGCTACCCTAAGCGCTGGCCTAGCCTGCCGGCGGGCAATTATATTTTGCTCGAACTAGGGCTTTTTCTTAATATAATCCGATGTTGGATATTGAGGTTTGCAATGAAATATCGTGCTTTAATTGTTGCACTTTTAGCTTTTTGCATGAGTGCGCTGGTTGCTTGTTCTTCTGCTTCTGACACGACGGTGGCAACTACTGAGTTGCTCACCTACGACCAGATTAGAGGTACTGGCTTGGCTAATAACTGCCCTAGCTTGGCAGAAACTTCTCGGGGATCGATCCCCATCGAAGCGGGCGCCACCTATAAACTGACTGGTTTGTGTTTGCAGCCCACAACTTATTTTGTGAAGGAAGAACCAGCAAACAAACGCCAAGAAGCGGAATTTGTGCCTGGTAAATTGCTGACCCGGTTCACGTCGAGCATTGACCAAGTTCAAGGTACGCTCAAGGTCGGTACTGATGGAACTCTGACTTTCACAGAAGAAGACGGCTTGGATTTTCAAGCTATTACGATTCAATTACCGGGCGGAGAGCAAGTACCTTTCTTGTTTACCATTAAACAGCTAGTGGCAAGTTCCGAACCCGGAGTGGTTGCTATCAATACTTCCACCGATTTGAGAGGGGAGTTTAACGTTCCTTCTTACCGCAGCGCAGGCTTTTTAGACCCTAAAGCTCGCGGGGTATCGACTGGCTACGACAATGCTGTAGCGCTTCCGGCTAGTGACAATTCCAAACGGGTGCGGGCTAATGTTAAGGTTGCTGACACTCGCACCAAGGCCGGCAAAATTTCTCTCCAAGTTGCTAAAGTCAACAGCGCCACAGGCGAAGTTGGCGGGATTTTTGAGAGCACGCAGCCTTCTGATACTGATTTGGGAGCTAGACCGGCTCTTGACGTGAAAATTCGGGGTTTGTTTTACGCTCGCATTGAGCCTTCTGTGTCATAAAATTGGCTTTCAGGATCGATCGAACTTGAGCAGTTTCTGACCGTAAAGCTCCTGCTCGCCCTTCATTAGCCAACAGTCTTGAGCAATATAACTTAGGACTGTTGACTAATGACTAAATTTATGGTTGAATTGTGGTCATTCGCAAGTTATTAAGTTGGGATTTTTAATTAATTAAAGTATTGTATTCAAACCGCTTTCAGATTATAATATACTTGGGCAAAATCCCGGTTTAATTCGGGCTTGTGTCGAAGGTCTTCTACCTGATAAAGTTCTGCCTTATGCGGAAAACCTTCGGATAATTCAGCTAAATCCCTGCACCTTCGGAAAGTTAAACGGGTGTGTCCGCTATCACACCGATTAAGTGCTAGGATTACACTACCTAAAAGTGAATTTTTTTAGACTAGATTGGAAACTAGATATAAAGCAACTTCAGTCCTCTGCTCTACCAACCCTTATGTCACCATGTCTACCACAGTGCCGAACGAGCTAAAAAGCGAAAATTTGCAATTGTTGCGCGAGTACCAACTTTCTGGATCGAATGAAATCCGCAATCAGTTAGTTAAACTGAATGTTGGACTGGTCAGAAAAGAAGTTTACCACTGGCTCAACCAGTGCGGTGAAAGCTACGACGATTTGCTGCAAGTCGGATGTATTGGGTTGATCAGGGCGATCGAGCGGTTTGATATCGCCAAGGGACACGCTTTTAGTTCCTTTGCAATTCCCTACATTCGGGGCGAAATTCAACACTACTTGCGCGACAAAAGCCCTTCGGTGCGCTTTCCCCGCCACTGGCAGTCCCTGGAACGCAAATCAGTAGGAGCGATCAAGGATTTGCAGGTGCAGTTAAACCGCAAGCCTACGGATGCTGAAGTAGCAGCAGTCCTTGAGGTTTCTGTAGAAGAATGGCACGAAATTAAGCTGGCTCATCTGAACCGATCGCCTCTGAGTTTGGACGCGCCGATGCAAGATGAAGACGAGGGGGCGACTTGTCTGGGAGAATTGGTACCCGATAGCAAGTATCGGAGTTTTCAGTTGGCGCAAGAGGATCAAATTCGCGTACAGCAAGCTTTGGCTATGTTGGAACAACGGACTCGCGAGATATTGGAGTTTGTTTTTCTCTACGATTTGACTCAGAAGGAAACGGCTGAACGCTTGGGTATCAGTGCGGTGACTGTTTCTCGGCGAGTTAAGAAGGGGCTGGATTTGCTCAAAGAGATTATGACTAAACAGCTTTAGTCATTGGTCAGTTGTTGGTTGTCAGTTGTCAGTTGTCAGTTGTCAGTTGTGAACAGTTAACAGTTAACAGTCAACCGTTAACAGTTAACAGTTAACCGTTAACAGTCAACAGACTAATTTTTAGATGCTGCGGACAAATTTATCGAGCCTTTCTACGGCTTTTTTAATGGTGCCTAAATCGGTAGCGTAAGACAAGCGAATATGGTCATCTGCGCCAAAAGCAATCCCCGGAATAACTGCTACTTGCTGCTTTTCTAAAAAAGCGTCGCAAAATTCCAAAGAATTCATTCCAGTCTTGCTGATGTTGACAAACATATAGAAAGCACCGTCTGGTTTAATACAGCTAATTCCAGGGACAGCATCGAGTAATTCAAATATTACCTGACGCCTTTCGGCAAAAGCTAGACGCATTGTTTCGACAGACTCTTGACTGCTTTCCAAAGCTGCGATCGCGCCGTACTGTGCAAAGGTACAGACATTTGAGGTACTGTGACCTTGAATGGTGTTGGTGGCTTTGATTAATTCGATCGGCCCGGCCAAATAACCGATTCGCCAGCCTGTCATCGAGTAAGCTTTAGCAAAACCGCTGCTGATCAGGGTGCGATCGAAGATTTCTTTGCCCAGGGAACCGATGCTGACGTGCTGGGCGTCGTCATATATAATTTTTTCGTAAATCTCGTCAGCAACGACTAAAATATCTCGATCGACTATCACCTCGGCCAATGCTTTGATTTCCGCCGGAGTATACACCATTCCCGTCGGATTAGAAGGCGAATTCAGTACAAATAACTTGGTTTTGGGAGTAATCGCTCCACTCAGTAGTTCCGGTGTAATTTTATATCCTGTAGAAGCATCAGTCCGTACAATTACTGGCTTGCCGCTAGCGAGTTTGACCATTTCTGGGTAGCTTAGCCAGTAGGGAGCCGGAATAATTACTTCCTCTCCCGGCTCGATCAGAGCCATCATCAGATTGTAGAGGGAATGCTTGCCGCCGTTGGTGACAATGATATTTTCCGGTTGATAGTTGAGATTGTTGTCGGATTGGAGTTTGCGCGCGATCGCAGCTTTTAACTGCGGTTCCCCAGCCACAGGGCCGTACTTAGTCTTCCCCGCGTCTAAAGCTTGTTTTGCCGCTGCTTTAATGTGTTCGGGGGTATCAAAGTCGGGTTCTCCCGTACTCAAACTACAGACATCAATCCCTTCGGCCTTCATAGCTTTAGCCTTAGCGGCGATCGCCAAGGTTATAGAAGGAGTAACCTCACCCACTCGTGCTGCCAACTTAATCATTGGATTTTAGATATTAGATTTTTGACTTTAGATCATAGGGCGACAAATCGTGATATTCAACCCTGTTGTTAGGGAATTATGACATTTGTTTACATAGTACGTAAAGGATTAAGCAATTAAAGAATAAAAATTAAAAAAGCTCTTAGTTTTAATTTTTATTTTTTAATTTTTCAATTTTGACGTTATTATTGTAGCATTTTTGATGCCTCGTTACCCTCAACGCCGATCTGCAAGCTTATGGATCTCAAATCTCTGATTCGCGACATTCCTGATTTCCCCAAGCCGGGAATTCTGTTTCGAGACATTACAACTTTGCTGCGCGACCCGCAAGGGCTCCGCTACACCATTGACAGCTTAGCGGAAAAATGCTCTGCAATGTCTGTTGACTATGTGGTGGGCATGGAATCGCGGGGCTTCATCTTTGGCGCGCCGTTGGCTTATAAAATGGGAATAGGCTTTATTCCTGTCCGCAAACCAGGAAAACTGCCAGGTGCGGTTCATTTTGCTGAGTACGAATTGGAGTACGGTGTCGATCGACTGGAGATGCACCAAGATGCGATGACATCCGGCAGCCGGGTGCTGATTGTGGACGATTTAATCGCCACTGGCGGAACAGCAGCAGCGACGGCTAAATTGTTAGAGCAAGCTGGCTGCGAGCTTGTCGGTTTTGCTTTTATCATTGAATTGCAGGCCTTGGGCGGCAGGCAGAAATTGCCCGATGTGCCGATCGTCACGCTAGTGGAATATTAGTTAGTTAACTGTTGGCAGTTGACAGTTGACAGTTGACTGCTGACAGTTGAATAAAAACTACAGACAAATAATATCCTTGACCTTTGCATCGGAATTATTTATTTCTCTCTTCTCTTTCTCTGCGATCTCTGCGTTCTCTGTGGTTAAATCATTCCGATGCAACCGGAATTAATATCATTCACAATTCTTCAAATCTAAAATCTAAAATCTAAAATCTAAAATCCTATGACTTCTATTAAATTGAATCGAAATTGGCGAATGTTGAGTTCTCTGTTTAGCAGCGAGACATTTACTTATGTTTTCAAGCGACTGTTGCAGGCACTTTTAACGCTATTTTTGGCATCGATGCTTTGTTTTGCAATTATTGAGCTAGCACCGGGAAATTACTTGGATACTTTGAGCCAAAATCCCAAGATTTCGCCGGAGACACTCAAGCAACTCGAACAGCAGTTCGGCTTAGATAAACCAGCGATTGTGCAGTATTGGCTGTGGCTGCAACAAATTGTGACGCGGGGGAATTTTGGCACGAGTTTTGTGTATCAGCGATCCGTAGCTTCGCTGCTGTGGGAACGGGTACCGGCGACGTTATTAATGGCGATCGCATCTTTGATTGTAACTTGGGCGATCGCGATTCCCTTGGGAATAGTCGCCGCCGTCAATCAAAACCGCACAGTCGATCGAGTTCTGCAAGTAGTCAGCTACACCGGACAGGGATTTCCCAGCTTTATCACAGCGTTGCTGCTGCTATTTTTTGCTCAAAATACTTCGCCTCTGTTTCCCGTCGGAGGAATGACAAGCATTGACCACGCAGACTTACCTTGGTGGGGTCAAATCCTCGATTACGGCTGGCACTTAATTTTGCCAACTGTCGCCCTCAGCGTTACTGGTTTTGCTGGTTTGCAAAGATTGATGCGCGGACAATTGTTGGACGTGCTGCGTCAAGATTATATCCGAACAGCGCGGGCTAAAGGTTTGCCGGACGATCGAGTAATTTACATTCATGCTTTGCGGAATGCTGTTAATCCGTTGATTACGCTGTTGGGTTTTGAGTTTGCTAGTTTGTTGAGCGGTGCGTTTATTGCGGAATTTTTCTTTAATTGGCCGGGTTTGGGAAAGCTGACTTTGGAGGCGGTGAACAATCAAGATTTGTATTTAGTAATGGCAAGTTTGATGATGGGTGCGACGATGTTGATTGTGGGGAATTTGTTGGCGGATTTGCTGCTGAAAGCTGTCGATCCTCGGATTAAGCTGGAAGATTTGAAGTGATAGAATCATATTTGACTGTAAATTTGATTCTCGTTAAATTCTGTTGTGACACAATCATTTTCAAATAATGTTCCTAGTCCTCGGTTTTCCAATCAGTACCCCGCGACGCTAAATGATGAAATTCGATCGGCAGATGAGTTAGGTATCAGACCCATTAAAGTGGGAGAAGCAGGATTTGACGATATAATTAATGAAGGTACTGTCAAATGGGCAGTGACAACAAACCTAGAACTCCTTATAATTCCGAAATTTTTAGATGTTAACAATGAAATTTACCATACGGTTATAACTCGCGGTCAGCCTGTTTTGGCTGCGGGAGAAGCCGAGATTGTCGGCACCAACGGTTTGTATATTTTGCTAACAATCAGCAATCATAGCGGGCATTTTAGACCAACTTCAGAGAGCTTAGAAGTAGGAATTACAGCCTTTAGGCAGCAAGGAGTTGATACAAATAATGCTGATATCGAATATGTGGAGTAGATAAATTATGACTCAATCTCCTACGACAATATCCCTCGATCGCATTCTCGAACAAAATGCCGAATCTGTACTGATTTGGGCGAACAACATATTTTCAGGTCAAACCACCGAACCACAAGGGTTTAACTGGCTATTATTAGCCGATGTTGCCTCGGCTAAGGCTCGAAAAGGTGAAAATGGTTCCGGTTTGTGCGATCGCAAATGGGCAGAAGTTGCGATCGCAATTTACGATCGCAAAGCCGATGATGCCGATCGGAAAAAACCAGGTAGTGGCGAGTCTTTTACGATTTCCTCAATGATGTTGCGGGCTGCGATGATAGAAAAACAGGAAGTAATTTCCGATCATCCTGTTCTCGATGTTAACTTAATTTTAGAATGGTTTTGGGATAACATCAAAGAGTCGCAGGAAGATGTCCAAAAAAAAGCAGCTAATTGGAAAACGCTACCTATTGCAGAAATTCGCGAGTTAAGAAAACTTAAAAATCGCTTGAAAGTTATTGCAGCACTTTCTGATACTGATAAATATGTTTTAGATGAAAAACTCAACACTTGGCTTGACCTGCGCGATAAACTACCATAAAAGTGCGATAAATATTCCCATGCCCCATTCCCGATGCCCCATTCCCCATCTAGGAGTGTTTTATGTCAGAAAAAAAGCCAAACGAGGCAATGAGTTTTAGTCGCTTTGCCGACTGGTGCAGGCATATTGACAGTCTTTCAGAAGAGGCAAGGCACACAGTTAAAGTGTTGTTAAAAAAGGCTGGCACTGATGACGCACAAGCAGCGGAGCAGATACTTTCAAGCATGACAGAACTGGATCTCCGCAGCAATAAAATTAGCGACATCAGCTCCCTCGCCTCGCTCACCAATCTGACAACACTGAATCTCTACAACAATCAAATTAGCGACTTCAGCTTCCTCGGCTCGCTCACCAATCTGACAACACTGAATCTCGAAAGCACTGGAATTAGCGACATCAGCTCTCTCGGCTCGCTCACCAATCTGACAACACTGAATCTCTACCACAATCAAATTAGCGACATCAGCTCTCTCGGCTCGCTCACCAATCTGACAACACTGAATCTCTACCACAATCAAATTAGCGACTTCAGCTTCCTCGGCTCGCTCACCAATCTGACAACACTGAATCTCAGCCTCAATCAAATTAGCGACTTCAGCTTCCTCGGCTCGCTCACCAATCTGACAACACTGCGTCTCTATGGCAATGAAATTACCGACATCAGCTTCCTCGGCTCGCTCACCAATCTGACAACACTCCATATCTGGGACACTCAAATTAGCGACATCAGCTTCCTGGGCTCGCTCACCAATCTGACAACACTGGATCTCTACGACAATCAAATTAGCGACATCAGCTCCCTCGGCTCGCTCACCAATTTGATAACACTGAATCTCCAAAGCAATCAAATTAGCGACATCAGCTCCCTCGGCTCGCTCACCAATCTGACAACACTGGATCTCAGCTACAATCAAATTAGCGACATCAGCTCCCTCGGCTCGCTCACCAATCTGACAACACTGGATCTTAACTACAATCAAAGTACCGACATCAGCTCCCTCGGCTCGCTCACCAATCTGACAGAACTGGATCTCAAAAACAATCAAATTACCGACATCAGCGCCTTGCGATCGCTCACCAATCTGACAACACTGGATTTCAAAAACAATCAAATTACCGACATCAGCTTCCTCGGCTCGCTCACCAATCTGACAGCACTGAATCTCGAAAACAATCAAGTTACCGACATCAGCTTCCTCGGCTCGCTCACCAATCTGACAGCACTGAATCTCGAAAACAATCAAATTACCGACATTAGCGCCTTGCGATCGCTCACCAATCTGACAACACTGGAGCTCTGGTACAATCAAATTACCGCTCTGTGCGTGTTAGGCGAACTCGCAGAGAAACGTCTTACTCTCTCGACTAAGCCAATTGATGCTCAAAAAGCTACAGAAGCCATCAAAGTTGCCTATGCCGCTATTGGGCTAGAACAACCCGAAGTTATTATTTGCAGCAGTCCCCGCGACGCTTATATCCAACTCTTCAACTTGCCGAAACGCGACCATTCACCAAACTGCTCAGACGAATGGGACAGCAATAGATTGGGGAAAAAGCTAGAGTGGGAATGGATTTCCCCATCGATTATTGTGAGAGAATTTACAAGTCCGGGCGTGTGGGAGTCTGATCTCGCTCACATGACGATCGAGTCCGAAGCAGACAGCACAATAAGGGGGCTGATGTACGAATTGGTTGGCAGCTATGCGCGATCGGAAAAAACGAAGGGGAATGTTTTTCCCGATTATTTGTTCGGCCTCCAATCCCCTGAAACCCCCACGACTTTGGTTAAAAAAATCTATTTGACTGAATGGTATATCTCTTCATTAGGCGTCAATCTTTCCCAAAAGGCACAAGAAATACTTCGCTCCCAAAAGCTGCTTTTCGAGCATTGCGGTTTTATATTTCCCTTTGAAAAGATTTGCTTTGCGTGCGATCGCCCCCGCCACCTCCGCTTTGACAGTCAAAACCGCTTGCACGCAGAAGGGGAACCCGCGATCGAGTTTGCTGACGGATGGAATTTTTACTATTATCACGGCGTCAGATTGCCTGAACAATACGGTCAATTTCACCCAAATAAATGGCAATCCCAATGGATTTTAGCAGAAGAGAATGCCGAAGTTCGGCGAGTGTTAATTCAAGGAATTGGTTACGATCGCATAATTCAAGAGTTGTCAGCAAAACAAATAGATAGTTGGCAGGAATATGCACTATTACAAATAGATGACGCCGATGATATAGATGACGCCTATGATGTCGAGCCGATTTGTTTGTTAAAAATGACTTGTCCAAGTACGGGATTCATTCACGCTTTGAGAGTGCCGCCTGACCTGACATCAGCGAGGGAGGCAATTCGCTGGGTAAATTGGGATATTGATCCAGAGGAATTTTCCGTGCAGACTTGATATAGCAGAAGGAAGAAGGAAGGCACTACACGGATTAACACGGATACACGGATACACGGATTAAAGGGTGCGCGTATCAGATGTCATACCGAATCAGCGATCGGGAAGAAGGAAGACTTAATACTAGCAAGAATTTCAGCGATCGAGAATGTCCTTGTTTTAATTTCAGAAACGAGATGACAATTCCTGGAAGAACGAGCTAGGCTAGCTGTAGACATCTATTTCGATCGGGATTTACGCACGGGTGGCCAGAAACCGGGTTTTTTCTGAGAAGACGTGTTATACCAATTTTTTATCAGGTTGCATAGAATCCGATCCCCCCTAGCCCCCCTTAATAAGGGGGGGACAAGATTCCGATCAAAGTCCCCCTTCTTAAGGGGGATTTAGGGGGATCGAGATATGTGCAACTTCACATTAAATTGGTATTATAGCACCCAAAAGCGACAAAAACCCGGTTTCTTTGGTGTTGATGCGTAATATCCTGTGCGGTAGATTAGCGATTTGTCGTCGAGGGGGCAGGTTTATGAGATTGTCGGTTTTCGGCAATTATTGTCGGTGAACCTGCCCCTACAAGACATGGCGTTTGTAATAACGGATCGGATCTATCTGAGATATTGCAGCATTCTCCATTAGCTGTAGGGGCGGGTTCGCCAGTAGGCTTAAACGTTTGCAGACAGGTTAAATAAACCCGCCCTCCCCCACGAATAATCCCCTCAAGTCAATCGGACTCGATATAACTCCTATTATTCCCAGGAATGCACAGATAAAATTTCATTCACCCTCCAAACATGGCAAAACCACTAGCAATAGAAACTCGCGGGCTGACGAAACAATTCGATCGCCATATAGCCGTCAATGACATCGATTTGCAAGTAGCAGCAGGCGAAGTATGCGGACTGATCGGCCCCAACGGTGCCGGGAAAACTACTTTGCTGCGGATGTTGGCGGCGGCCCAGGAACCGACTACAGGGGAAATTTACATCAACGGGGATAGGTTATTGCGCGATCGATCGCACCCGATTCTCAAACAGCGCATCGGCTTTCTTCCCGATGACTTTCCCCTCTACGACGACTTGACTGTTTGGGATTATTTAGACTATTTTGCCCGACTCTACAACCTCCAGCAACCGCGCCGCCGAGAGCGAATCAACTCCGTGTTAGAACTCGTGCAACTAACCAACAAGCGCAACAGCTTAATTTCCACCCTTTCGCGGGGAATGAAACAGCGCCTGAGTTTGGGGAGAACTATTATCCACGAACCGCTATTGTTGTTGTTAGACGAACCGGTTTCTGGCTTAGATCCGATCGCCCGAATGCAGTTCCGCGAAATTATCAAACTTTTGCAACAAGTGGGCATGACTGTAGTCATATCATCTCACGTCCTCAGCGACTTAGCCGAACTTTGTACCTGGGTTGGTATCATGGAACTCGGATATCTGGTCGAAAGCGCACCTTTACAAGAACTTTACAAACGCCTCAGCCGCCAGCAAATTTTGATGTCGGTTTTAGGAAATAAATTAGAAGCGCTAACATCGGCATTAAAAAACTTTCCTTGGGTGGAAAATTGGGCAATAATCCCGGAAACTCAACAGGTGTGCGTTGATTTTTCAGGAAGCCCGGAAGATGCAGCCAATTTATTACGCGAACTCGTCGCCGCCAACATTCCCCTAACCGAATTCCACTGCACTCAAGAAGATTTAGAAACCATCTTCCTCAAGATGGGACACCAGCAAGCATCTTAATTTAGTCGTTTCCATAATCAAATTAATTCTTTGTGGAACGGGCATCTTTCCCGTTATTGAAAATAATTCAACAGTGAGTTATAACTGAGTTATATTCTTTACGGTTGGACCGGAATTATTTAACCGCAGAGAGCGCAGAGGACACAGAGGAAGAGAAGAGAGAGAATTACCAATTACCAATAACTAATCAACCATGACACTCAACTTACTGGACAAAGTCGGCAACTGGAATCCTCAGTTATTTCGAGAAATCAAAGGCCGCTTGAATACTGGCAATATGGCGATCGCATCTGCTTTCTCGTTAGGGCCTCAACTGCTGCTGTTCATGTATTACAGCGCCCAGTTACCCGTTGCCCTTCGTAATGTCGATCGTACTGAACCGATTTATAACAGATTTTGTGTTTTAAAGACGACCACTAACACGAAACAAGGAACACAATGTCTCACAGATGCCTTGGGTAATATAGTAATTGATTGGCCCAAGTGGTGGGTAGAAATATTTATTTGGCTGAGTATATTTAGCGTGTTAGTCCTATTAGTAGCAGGGACTTATATGCTCGTCAGTGACTTAGACAAGGAGGAACGCCTGGGTACGCTCAACTTTATTCGCCTCAGTCCCCAATCTGCCAACACCATTTTTATTGGCAAAATTCTCGGTGTCCCTATTTTAGTGTATCTAGCAGCAATTCTGGCGATACCACTACATCTATACAGTGGATTAGCTGCTCAAATACCTTTGAATGAAATTTTATGCTTCTACATGGCGATTGCAGCCAGTTGTAGTTTATTCTACAGCACTGCGATGCTATTTGGATTGACAACCAGTTGGTTGGGAGGATTTCAACCTTGGTTGGCTAGCGGTATCGCTTTGTTTGTGTTTGTAATCTCTACCATGAAGTTAACAGTAACTGCTGGGGATTTAGGAACATTTGTATCTGCCATTGGCATCCTAAGATATCTAATTGTTGGAAGAATGGATAACTATGAATTTAATTCATTAGGTGCAGACATACACCAGTTACAATGGTTTTACTTGCCCATCGGTAAAAATATTGTAAGTGGCATTATTTTGTCTCTGTCAATTTGTAGTATCGGAACCTATTGGATGTGGCAGGGATGGCAGCGCCGTTTTCCCAATCCCACTACTACAGTTTTGAGCAAGCGACAAAGTTATTTTGCTGTTATCTGCTGTCAGCCCATTATCTTAGGCTTTGCACTCCAATCTGACCCCCTAGCCTACGGTAAAACTTTTCCTTTGCTAACATTGAATTTGGTGATGTTCTTAATTGTAATAGCATCTTTAACATCTGAGAGACAATCTTTGTATGATTGGGCAAGGTATCGGCAACAAATTGTTCCCAGCGGTCACAAGTTGTGGCGACGTTACCCACTACTCGATTTGGTTTGGAGCGAAAAAAGTCCGGCTGTAGTTGCGATCGCGATTAATCTTCTCAGCTCATCCTTCATTTTACTCAGCGGACTAATTTTAATAGATCGGGGCGAGTTTGAAAAGTCTCACACAAGCATATTTTGGAATGTAATTCTCGGTATCAATCTGATCCTCATCTACGCAACCATCACCCAACTATTCCTATTTCTCAAAACCCGCAATCAGGAAATTTGGGCCGTAGGTACTATCAGCGGTGCTATCTTGTTACCACCTGTGATTTTATCTATGCTCTTGCTCACTCCAGAAAAAAATCCTGTCTTCTGGCTATCTTCAACCTTTCCGATTTTTTGGTCTTTTTCGCCTGACATAGGATCTGGAACTACGATTTTGATTTCGATACTCAGTCAGTGGACTGTGTTGCTGTTGTTGAATCTCAAATTGCGATCGCAACTGAGACTCGCAGGGGAATCAGCTTCTAAAGCACTGCTGAAAGCTTGAAAAAGCAGGGGAAACTTGAAACTCCGATTCAGGCCGGGATTTAAACCCCTGCCTGAAACCTTAAGTCGTCTGAAGACGACTGTTCAACTAACTTAGGAGCGCGAATTAAATAACTTACAATTTTAATTGTTATTGTGGGATGGGCGTCCCGCCCGTCCACTCATGACGGGCGGGACGCCCATCCCACTTTCAAGAGTGGAAGTTATTTAATTCTCATTCCTTATTATGCCAATTCCGCATTTATACTCGACTTTATATTAAGCGATAGCGGTCGCCGCTACATACAAAGCTCACCTTCGCAGGCTTTAAGATTAAAGTTGAAAAAAAAATCTGACTGTAAGCTGTTCGACATTTAAAGGACGATTGTAGGGTGCCCAGCGTACATAAGCGTTTCCCTTGTAAGCGTAAGTGTTCGCGAATGGCGCACCTTACCTGGTTCGTTAGTCGTTTAAATGCTCCACAGCTTACAGATCCAAAATTATAGAGTCAGCGTATATTACTAATGAACGCAGTACAAAATTTCATAGGTTCGCACCGCTAAAAATTTCAGCTTGCCTGTTTGGAGTTGAGCCGCGCTCCCCCGCCAGCTACACACCCAACTATAAAATACGGCTAAGCGATCTGTCTTTAGGACTGGGTTTATTTGAATCCGGGGGCGGGTTTATATATCATTTTAGCTGCCTGTAATACTTGTATGGCAAGCCCCCCCCTACAGCCGAAAATCATAAAAACTATCCTAAAAGTGCGAATTTGTGATATTTTGACTGAGAATACCACCGCCGTTAGGCAACAGAAGTATCAAATTTAGAGGGTGATTAGAGCATGGCAGAAATTAGAGGCACCGCCCAAGCAGACTTGCTAGCAGGAACTCCAGAAGATGACCTGATTTTTGGTTTGATGGGCACTGACACCATTGCCGGAAACTCTGGTAATGACAGTATTTTTGGAGGTAAGCAAAGCGATTTAATTGATGGCAATTCTGGTCAAGATTCGCTTTTTGGAGATTTAGATAACGACATTATTAACGGCGGCGAAGGTAACGATTTTTTAGTGGGCGGAAAAGGCAGCGATTCCATATCGGGCAACTCCGGCAATGATGTTTTGTCGGGCGATCGAGATACTGATATCCTGATAGGCGGAGACGGGGCAGACCTATTTGTTTTGAGGCGCTACGCTGAGGCTGACCCTTTCCGTACCAGTGGCGGTGTTAGTTTGGCAAATGCGGACGCGATCGCCGATTTTACACCCGGTACAGATTTAATCGGTTTGGGGGAAGGTCTCAGTTTTAGCGACTTAAATATTTTGGAAGCTGGAAACAATACTGTTATTCAAGACCGGGTAACAGGAGAATTTCTCGCTACTCTCCAAGGAGTGAGACAAAGTGCGATTAACCAGGCAAGTTTCACTAATAATATTAGCAGCGTTGTTCCCAATCCCCCGCCTCCAGCGCGGACAACGGCTTATGCTTTAACTCCTGCTAATCGGATTGTCGGTTTTAGTCTTTCCAATCCCGGAAGTGTCCTCACAGATTTGCCCGTAACTGGATTGCCAGCGGGAGAAAGTTTGCTGGGAATTGATTATCGGCCGGCTAATGGTGTGCTTTACGGTGTGGGTTCTAGCAATCGCTTGTATACTATCAATCCGATGACTGGGGAAGCAAGTCCAGTCGGTAACGGGCAGTTTGCTGTTCCCCTAAATCCGGGGGCTGCAGGTTTTGATTTCAATCCGACAGTCGATCGAATTCGGTTTGTCAATGAAGGCGATCAAAACGCCCGCCTCAACCCGGATAACGGGGCACTTGTGGATTTTGACACGGTGGCGGGGGGAATTCAACTCGACGGGAATTTGGCTTATGTTGCGGGCGATCGCAATTTTGGGTCAAATCCGGCTGCAGCAGGGGCTGCGTATGTGAATAACTTTGCCGGGGGAACTTCGACCACACTATTTGTAATTGACAGCGATTTCGATGTTTTGGTGCGACAAGATCCGCCGAATAATGGAGGGTTGAATACGATCGGATCTTTGGGAGTTGATGCTACTAGCGTTCTCGGCTTTGATATCAGGAGTATTGGCGGCCGCGAGGTGGCTGTGGCGGCGCTGGAAGTCGGTGGCATTTCCGGCTTGTACAATATCAATTTAAGCAGCGGTCAAGCTTCCTTTGTCGGTCAAATTGCCGACGGAAGACAGATTAACGGTTTGGCTTTGCCTTTGCCTACAGCTTACGCCTTAACTGTCAGAAATGGCGCTGAAACAATTGTCGGTTTTAACGAAGCGGCACCGCGGGCGATTCTCAGTGACGTGTCAGTTACAGGGTTGCAGCCCGGAGAAAGTTTGCTGGGAATTGATTTTCGCCCCGCTAACGGTGTGCTATACGGTGTGGGTTCTAGCAATCGCTTGTACGCGATTAATCCAGTTACTGGGCAAGCCAGTGCCGTCGGTAGCGGGCAGTTTGCTGTTCCCCTAACTCCGGGGGCTGCGGGTTTTGATTTCAATCCGACAGTCGATCGAATTCGCTTTGTCAATCAAGCCGGTCAAAACGCCCGCCTCAACCCGGATACGGGGGCAATTGTCGATGTTGACACGCTGACGGGGGGAGTTCAACTCGACGGGAATTTGGCTTATGCTGCGGGCGATCGCAATTTTGGCAATCCCGGCGCGGCGGCGGCTGCTGCGTATGTGAATAACTTTGCAGGGGCAGCTTCGACGACACTGTTTGCAATTGACACCAATTTAGACATTTTGGTGCGGCAAGATCCGCCGAATAATGGGGTGTTGAATACGATCGGATCTTTGGGAATTGATGCTGGTACTGTTCTCGGCTTTGATATCAGGAGTGTTGACGGTAACGAGACGGCTTTGGCTGCGATCGATGTTGGCGGAGTTTCCAGTCTATACAATATCAATTTGACGACTGGTCAAGCTTCGATTGTCGGTCAAATTGGTGACGGGCAAGGGATTAAAGGCTTAGCACTAACTTTGATTTAAATGGTGCAGTCCGACAGTCCCGCAGTCCAACAGTCCGACAGGGGTTGAAACCCCTGTCTCATAGCGAAAGTCCTCTAAAGAGGACTAAAAATTAGCAACTAAAAATTAGAATTTGAGTCGGTTTTTAACCGACTTTTGCTATTAGCCAGGGAATTCATTCCCTGGCGGGTTTCGGGAGAATGGAACAGCCTTTTTTCTTCAGGAAAGTTGGAAGGTATCGAGAATGTACCTCACACGCACGCAATCCGCTATCAAATAAATTCATCGTTAATTTGATAATAATATCAAGTCGGGTCGATCCATTATAATATAATGCCATATCTTGTAGGGGCGGGTTCACCAGTATTCTCTCCCTCAAAACCAACAAATTCATCAACCCGCCCCCGCCCATAGCAACACTAATCGATCGGACACAACATAAAATGTTATCTCAAGTTTTTTACTTGCTACGTTCCCGCAGTGACGGCAAATATCTGTCCGCGAATCCCAATCCAGATGCGGCAGTGAGTTACCTGCTGATGTTTCGCGAAGACTATGACGCTTTGAGCTATCTCAATGCCCACGCTGCTGATGTTGCCGATCGATTCGGAGTAGAATCGATTTCCGGTTCTCAGGTAAAAAAGCTACTCGAACGTTGGGGCTTTAACGGCGTGGGGGTTGTTCAAGACCCGCTGTTACCGAATATTGAGTTTTTATTGACAAATAATTGACAATTGACAAGATTTGCGCTTCACCCGGTTTCTGGAAGAAATCGGGTTTTTTTGTCAAGTTTTGAGCCGATCGCCCGATCGAGTTTGTACAGTTCTGTGCCCCATATCTAGTGCAAATTGTCAAATATATTAACCTTTTACCCTAAATCTGAATCCTGTTGTATATTCGTAGTCTGTTGATTTATTCCGACACGTCAGTACACAACCTATGGTTAGAGAATTAGAGCGATCGAGTGCCAACGAGAAACGCAACCTGTCCGATTTCCCCGAAACAGCACCCGCCGCCAATCCCGTATTTTTTAGGACTTACAGCCGCCGTACCGAGACGGGAAGGGAGACTTGGGCCGAAGTGTGCGATCGAACAGTCAAGGGGCTGCAAAAGCTGGGAAACCTCACCCCCGAAGAAACACAACTGCTGCACCGAATGCAAAACCAGCTCAAAACCCTCGCTTCAGGCCGCTGGCTGTGGGTAGGTGGCAGCAAATGGATCGAGCAACCAGAGAATTTTTCCGGCGCATATAATTGCTCCTCAACAAATATTCTCGACTGGCGTTCCTTTGGTTTGTTAATGGATTTGGCAATGATGGGCTGCGGCACCGGCGCAGTCTTGGAACCACAATATATCAACCAACTGCCGCCGATTCGCAACCGTTTAACCCTAACCATGCAAGGCGAAATCGGCTCTACACCCGCCCAGTCGCGCCGTCAAGAAACAGAAGTAAAAATAGCAGAAAAAACCGCAACTATTTATGTCGGAGATTCTCGCCAAGGTTGGGTACAATCCTATCAAAGTTTGCTGGAATTATCCACAGATGAAAGATTTGCAGGAGAAGTTCAAGTTTTTATCGATTTGAGCGACGTTCGCCCGGTGGGAGAACCTTTAAAAGGTTTTGGCGGAGTAGCAAATCCGGTGAAATTGCCCGATCTTTATCAGCGCTGCGCCGCAATTTTGAATAAAGCTTTAGGGCGGCAGTTAAATTCAGTTGAATGCTGCGTGTTGATAGATGAAGCTGCGGTCACGATCGTCGCTGGAAATATTAGAAGATCGGCCGGAATGCGTCAGTTTTCTTTTGATGACGAACTGGGGGCAAATGCTAAAAATAATTTGTGGCAACAAGATGAAAGCGGCAACTGGAGAATAGATCCAGAACGCGATGCCCTTCGGATGGCAAACCATACGCGAGTTTTCCATACCAAACCTACACTAGAAGAATGTATTGATGCTGTCCGCAAACAGTATTATAGCGGCGAAGGTGCGATTCAATGGGCCGGGGAAGCTGTAGCTCGATCTAACGTTGATTTACTTTCAACACCGAGTCTTAGAAGTGAGTTTTTGAAAGCTTACGACGAAGGAAAAGCTAAAGAGTGGTTGCAGGAGCGCCATCCTAACATGACTGCTGGCGAGTTAGAGCATCGGTTAGTCCGTGTGGGCTTAAACCCGTGTGGTAAGTAATTTTGCCTCACGTTAAAAACCTCGCAAAATCGGAGAAGACTGAGATGTTAACTCCGAGGTAAGTAAGGGAATTAAAAATCCTTTACCACCGTAGAGCGTACCGGGTGAACCTTCTTTGTTGAAGAATATAATCCTGGCAAGAGTGCGGGGCATTTACAACTAAAGTAGATGAAAAAGTACGCCGAGCTACAGGTAAAATGGAATCTGTAGAACTAGAGGATAAAAAGCCTTTAGGATAACAAAACTGGAAATCATCGGCTCGAATTTTCATTGCAACCTTTCGGAGGTTCACCTCAATCAAATTGACCCTTACAACTTCAAAGAACAGGAGGAAGCTTTCAGGGCTGCGGCTCTATCTGTCGCGGTACTTCTCAATCACAAATTTCTTGAACCCCGCTATCAATACAGCCGCGAACTAGACCCGATTGTCGGCGTATCTTTCACGGGATTGTTCGATTTCTTTGTTCATGCTTTTGGCGTTGAGTGGCTGCGCTGGTGGGTGGAAGGCCGCCCGCAAACTCCGCAAGGAATCGCTTTTAAACAGCGGGAAGAAGAGTATTTGAGTGGTTGGCGCGAGATTGTGAATCGGGTAGTATGGGATTATTGCGATCGCCATTCCTTAAAACGCCCAAATCGCTGCACAACCGTTCAACCATCGGGTACTAAATCTCTGCTGACAGGTGCTTCCCCCGGCTGGCATCCGCCGAAAGCCCAGCGTTTCATTCGCCGAATCACTTTCGGCAAAAACGACCCCGTAGCCCTCGCCTGCATCGACTACGGATACAACGTGATTCCGTCTCAATCTGACAAAGATGAAAACGGCAATTTGCTGAACAATCCCTTCGATGAACGCTGTACGGAATGGCTGGTAGAAATACCTGTAGCGGTAAGTTGGGCTGACTTGCCCGGTGCTGATGAAATTGACATTAACAAGTTCTCAGCGGCGGCACAAATGGACTTTTATATGCAGGTGCAAAAGTTCTATGTCAGACATAACACTTCGGCTACGATTGAACTGCGCGAAAACGAAGTTGAAAGTTTGGGTACTCGGATTTATGAAGCCATTCGCGATGATGAAGGTTACATTTCCGCAGCGCTTTTGGCTCGGTTTGATGCTCTTGAAACTTTCCCACGTCTGCCCTTTGAACCGATAAACAAGGAAACTTACACCAAGATGGTGGAAGAGAGTTTAGCGCGCCGCGAAATAGATGTTTTTCATGCGGCACTGAGTCGCTATGACTTGGGTGAAATGATGGATTCGGGGCCGGCGGGCTGCGATTCAGATAAGTGTTTGATGCCGGAGACTAAGGCTATGTAATAGCCAATAGCCAAATCCCCGACTTCTGAAATTACTTCAATATTTCACGAAAATAACCAGAAGAAGTCGGGGATTTTATTTCTCAACCGTTCACATAATAATCCCGCGTTCCCTTCGCATTCATCGCTTCTCCGAGTCGATTTAACCCGTACACGTAAGCCGCAGTTCTCATGGAAACTGACAATTCCTGAGATTTTTTCCAAATTGCTTCAGTTTCTTCGACCATTTTATGCTTTAACCGCTGGTTGACTTCCTCCAGCGTCCAATAAAGCCCGCTGCGGTTTTGCACCCACTCAAAATAACTAACCGTTACGCCTCCGGCATTGACTAAAATATCAGGAATTACCTGAATTCCCCTCGATTCTAAAATCAAATCAGCAGCAGAATCAATCGGCCCGTTAGCTACTTCAAAAATAAACTTAGCCTTAACATCATTAACATTCGCTTCCGTTATTTGATTCTCCAAAGCTGCTGGAACCAGCACGTCTACATCTAATGCTAAAAGTTGCTCATTTGTCAAGATTTCGTGTTCGACAATATTGCAAACAGAACCTTCACAGTAAAGAGCTTTGATACCTTTGTTAGAGTTTTTAAAGCCTCGAATACTGGGGATATCCAGCCCTTGTTTAGCATAAATTCCCCCTTGGGAATCGCTGACAGCAACAACTTTGTAACCTGCTTTCCAGAGCAGTTCTGCTATTTCTGCACCGGCATTACCAAAACCTTGTACTGCTACAGTTGTATCTTGAGGATTTAGCTCAAATTTGGGTAGAATAGTTTGTACTACAAAAAAAGCACCCATTGCTGTGGCCGTATCTCTGCCCAAGCTGCCGCCAATTGTCACTGGTTTTCCAGTCACCACCGCTGGAGAAAGCTGCCGCTTAATAATATTGTACTGATCCATCATCCAACCCATAATCATGGGATTGGTGTAGACATCCGGCGCGGGAATATCGACATCGGGGCCGATGAAATCTGCGATCGCATCGACATAGCCCCGGCTCAACCGTTCCAATTCGAGTTTGGACAATTCCTTGGGATTGAGAGTAATTCCGCCCTTGGCTCCTCCAAAAGGCAAGTTCAAAACTGCACATTTAAAAGTCATCCAAAATGCTAAGGATTGCACTTCATCAAGGGTTACTCCCGGATGATAGCGCACTCCTCCTTTAGACGGGCCTCTGGTATTGTCGTAGCGCACCCGATAACCTTGGAAAATTCGCAGGGAACCGTCGTCCATCCGCACGGGTATCGATACAATTAAACTGGATTTGGGGTGTTTCAGCCGTTCGATCGTATCCTCGGAAAGGGACACATATTTTAAGGCTCGTTCTAATCGGCGGCTGGCATCGGCAAATAATGATTCAGACATAATTGGAAGAAAGAAGGAAAGCACGACACGGATTTTGATACGGATACACGGATTAATTATTTAGTGTCCGTCAGATTTTGAAGTCAGAGGGAAGAAGCAAGAATAGCTGACATCTTAATTTTAAGTGTCTCGGCTGATCTACTGGTTTTCCTATACATTTTAATTTAATCACAATCCAGGTTGAATTCTGTCAACTGTCAATGGTTAACTGTTGACAAACTGCCTTGTGTCGATCGACAATATCGCAGTTTCAAGCAGGATTAAGCAGATACACTTACAATAGATGGTGATATTTAAGCTCAAGCCTCAATTTGAGTTCGATCGCTCAAATCACAGCCAGCCATCAGGGGAATTAAATTCTGAAATAGATCGAGGCTTTAGCTGACGTTAGAAACTGAATTATTATTATGCTTGGACTCCTAGCCGCACTCTCTGCGTCTGCGGCAGGGGGTATGAGAATTGCCATGCCCCTGCTGTTAATTGGTTTGTTGCGGATTGACAAACTTTGGTCGGAAATACCTCTATTGTCTGGGCTTCACCCCCAGGTGGTGATAGCAATTTTAGTGAGTTGGTCGCTGTTAGAGTTATTTGCTTCTAAAACCTTTGTAGGACAGCGGGTACTGCAAATTGTGCAAATTATTTTCAGCCCTATTGTAGGAGCAATTATGGGAATTGCGATCGCTCAAGTAAGTTCGATCGACGAAATTATTGCTCACCCTTGGATGCTGTGGATAATTGGTATTGTCGGAGGTTTGTTGGCTTTAGTGCTGCAACTGGTACAAGCAGGATGGTTTTACCGGCTGCGGGGTTTGCCGATTTGGGTGATTTTCCTCCAAGATGTTCTGTGCATTTCCTTGGTTTTGTTTGCCTTTGACGCACCGCGGCAGGGAGGGTTAGTTGCTATGATGCTGCTGTGGCTGGCTATTCGCAGTTCTAAAGAGTGGTATCGATGGTACAAAAGTCAGGGAATACCGGGCGATAAGGGAAATCCCCGCCGCCACAAGCGCGATCCTGATTAATTAGTGATTAGTTATTGGTTATTGGTTATTTAAGTAAAATTCAAAATATGTAGGTTGAGTTGAGGTAACGAACCCTACGCTTCGCTCCGCCCAACTCTTGGTTGAAAATAAGGTGTTGGGTTTCGCTATCGCTCAACCCAACCTACTTCTGTCAACTGTCAACTAACTATGAGCGATTTAAAGCAATCCGATCGAGTGTAGCGGGCCCTGACCCGTAATTAACTCCAACAATAGTGCCACAAAACCAATCATCGCCACACGACCGTTCCAGACTTCCGCCCCCGTGGTCAAACCCCACTCCCACTGCTCTTGAGGGTACATTTTCACTGTCTTGGAAGGGCGTATAACATCGGAGAATTTAACGCTGGGAGATTCGATCGACTCGATGACTAAATCAGCTAAGGCTTCAATAAACACCGGATGAGTATTCAGTGCGGGCACTCGGTAGAAATTTTTAATCCCCGATTCTTCTGCTAATTCTCGATACTCCATGTCAATTTCTTGCAGAGTCTCGATGTGTTCGGAAACAAAACTAATCGGAACTACCAACAAATCTTGGACTCCATTTTCTGCCAATTCGGTAATGGCGTCTTCGGTGTAAGGCTTGAGCCATTCCACCGGGCCAACCCGACTTTGATAAGCTAGAGTGTGTTCGTTCGATCGATTCAAATGTTCCATAATCAGACGAGTGCAATCTTCAATCTCGCGCTGATAGGGGTCTCCAGCCTCTTCTACGTAGCTGAGGGGGACGCCGTGGGCGCTGAAAAAGATATGAACTCGATCGGGATTCGGATTGTGGTCTAGTTGTTGGGCTATCAGTTCCGACATTGCCTGAATGTAGCCTGGCCGCTTATACCAAGAAGGAATCGCGGTATATTCTATATCCTTGAGGGCAGGATCTTTGCCCCACATTTCTTCTAGCTGCCGGAAGCTAGAACCGCTGGTGCTGATGGAAAATTGAGGATACAGCGGCAAGATTGTCAAGTGTTCGATGCGATCGCGCTTAATTTTGGCGATCGCCTCTTCGGTAAAAGGATGCCAGTAGCGCATCCCCACGTATACTCGAGCATCTTGTCCCTTTTCTTGCAAGAGTTCTTGCAGGGCTAGGGCTTGTTCCTCGGTAATTCGCCGCAAAGGAGAGCCGCCACCGATTTGGCGGTAGTTTTCCTGGGATTTTTGAAAGCGCAGGGTCGAAATCAACCAGGCGAGGGGTTTTTGCATCCACGGAAACGGAATGCGAATGATTTCCGGGTCAGCAAACAAGTTGAACAGGAAAGGACGGACATCCTCGATTTGATCTGGCCCGCCCAAGTTTAATAGCAATACTCCCACACGACCCATAGCGGTTACAGCTCTCCCATCGTCTCAGTTCTGTTACTTATCTTTATCATATGATTTAATAATATCTTATGTCGATAACAAGGTATACATAATTTTGACTATTGCAACACTTTTTAGAGATTTAAGTTATCGGTATCAGTGTCTCTAGGATTGCGATCGCGCGTCTGGCTGCTTTGAGCGTAGGCGGCAATGCTCGTTTGGGTGACAACGGCCAAGGAAAAATGTACCATCAGCCAATTATTCTTTAGAAGCTTTTGCCGACTGTCAGTTTGACAGGAGTACGCAGCAGCGTTGGGATGCACGAAATGCAACGGGCGCAATTGCGACAAATCTTTCAGGAAGTATACCGCGCGATCGAGCCCGGTGGTCTATTCATTTTGGTAGATATTCATCGGCATACAAATCCGGTATTTAGGTCAGGGTTGGCTGTATTTTTGTGGTTGTTTGAGACTGAAACTGACTTGGGGAGTTTGTTGGCAGAAGTGGGATGGCGATCGTACAATTCCGAAGTAACTCCACAACCCAAACTTTATGCTGGCGGCAGCATTGAAGTAATCCAAGTTCAAAAGTCATTAGTCAGCAGTCATTAGTCAGCAGTCATTAGTCATTAGTAAAGGACGCGCCAATTATTGACTAAACACTGCTGAATTCTTACTTTTAAAATGAGGAATATTTAGTCATCACTAATCCTTCCTAACTAATGACTACTGACTACTGACTACTGACTAAACAAACTTTTTCGCTGCTGCCAAAGCCGCCTCAAACTTGAGCAATACATCCTTTTCTGTGTGAATAGCTTTCTCTTGTTCCAGCAGCGGCCGACCAAAGCGAAAAATGCCGTCCTGTTCTACGTGGTCTACATAAGGCAGCGTTTCTGGATGCGGCAAAAATTTTCTGCCGATTGTGTACGGCGTGTGGAAAGAAAAGCTAAAATCGGGAAACTTGTCGCTCTTGATTTCCAGGTAGTAAAGCGAGTAATAATCTTTGGTTTCGCAGTACACACATTCGCGGCACTTATTTACAAGTTTGCGGTTCTGATAGAAAAAGTCCCACTTGTCCCAATAGTAGGCATCTTTCATCATTTCCTGGTGGTCGTCGCACAGTTCGAGATATAATTTGTCAGAATCCGCCGGACGGTAGAAGTAAAGCATGGCGTAGGGCATTTCAATCAGTAACTTGACTGCTTGATTTTTTCGCTGGTACCATTCCTGCTGGTGAGCTTCGTAGATTTCCTTATATTTATTAATTGCTTTAAAGCTGTTGAGCTGATTTTCTTTGGCCCACCGCGACGCCCAAACAGTCCAGTAAGCTAGCTGGAAGGTTGCTGAAATTTCCGCCGAACCTTGTTCTTTCCAGTCGGCAATAATTTTTTCCCACTCGGAACTAAAAGCTACTCGTGATTGTTCGTTTTCTTCAGGCTTTTCTGTATGGATTGGGGTGGGTGTTTGGCGATTATTTTTAATCAGCCCTTTGGGTTCTTGGCGCCAATTATTAATATCGGTTGGCGTTAGACTTAAGATGAATCTTCTGTCGTGAACGGGATATTCTAAATGGATTCCTGATTTGCGGAAAGAGCGGTATTCGAGAATAGGGAGTTTGTCTTGTTCAATCCACTGCTGGCGTTCTGCTGGCGAACACTTGAGCATTGCTTCTAATTCAGCAGGATCGACGGCTAATTCACTTTTGAATGTCTCCCAAAATCTTTCTTGTTCGGCTGGATTTGCTTCCAGCAGGGATACAATTCGGTTGACGAGATGATCTGTTTGGTCTGGGCAATTTTCGGGAAGTCCTAAGAAGTCGAGGAGTTTGGTCTTGAGTATTCGTCTGGCTGAGATTAGCTCGGCTAACATGAGAAGCTCCAGTAGAGTCATGACTTGCGCCCTTGAACTGGCAAGATTTATGCAAGTCTTATATATCTTAACTCAATTGGCGTAAGTCCCACGCTGTAATTGTACTCAATTGGGCGTTGGGATATAAGCTTTCGCAAGGTCTATGAAATAATCAAAAATTTCCTGATTTATCACAAAAAGATGGTAAGATATAATTGGTTGCGACCCACCCACTCGGCTGCAAACAACAGGTCACAGTAGCAGTAGTATGCTTACCAAGGATAACTGCGAGAGAAAGGGGGAAAAGACAGACCGCTGGTTATTGGGATACGTCCTAATATGAAATACAATCCAAGTTTGTCATACGGAATAGTTTTTTGCCTTGGGAAACAGGGTTTCTGCGTGGGTTCCCTACGAAGGGATAAAGGCTGCAAAGCTTTCTTATGCTGTGTAAGACTTGGATCGTCTTAGGTGACGAATACCCAGTAATGGGATACCCAACAGAGCAACGGCAAATGAGACACGAAGCCTACACGCTCACCGCAAGGTTAGTGTTAGGTATTTCACTAGATTCTCCTGGGTTGTCGGCAATTAAAAGGTGTGCGCGAGCGAAGCTATCCCATTGCGCCTGCAAACCCGTTGCGGTAGGGAATCGTCCAACCTCCGCCCCATCCCTAAGCCAAAATACTCAAAACTAGACCAAAAGACCGATCGACCTTTTGGCCTGATTGGCTAAAACTCATATGTTGCACCATTCTCAATTAGTTGTTTAGGAACAGGCAAGATGCCTGTTCCACAAGAAAATTTATATTTTGTGGAACAGGCATCTTGCCTGTTGCTGAAAATGGTGCGAGATATCAGCTAAAATCGATAATTGCGATCGCGCACCCACAAACTCACAGGCACAGCATGGCCTGTTTTGTCAACCTTTACTTCTACCAAAAAAGATTGTCGCTGGTTCCTTTGAGCTTCGCTAATCTCCTGATTGACTTTTTCCCTTTCATCCTCTGGCATATAATAAGTTTCTAAGCCGTATTCCATCTGCCAACCGTTATATTTGCCCTTAATTGCGATTTGGTTGGCGGGCAAATTGGTGGGATTTTCTAGGCTGACGCGGATGGGTTTCCAAGCTTGGGGGCGGCCAGGATTAGTCGCGGCTTTTGGCGCTTCTAAGATTACATAAAAACTGGTTTGTGGTTTGAGATTGTGCGTATTTTTTGAACAAACAATTCCGGGCGGACAAGGTGTTTTTTCGGTCGGTAAATCTTTCCAGCCGGGGAGTTTTTGGAGATTTGTGAGATCGGAAATATCATATCTCAAAACTTGGTAATATCCGCGCAAAAAGTCGTAAGGGTCTACTGGTGCTGTTTGCAGGACAACTGTTTTGCCAGTAATAAAAGTGTAAACGGCGGTTGCGGGTACGGCGGCAATTAGTCCGATTTGCAGCAGCAAAGGAACCCACAGCCGCCACGCAGGAAGGCGTTTTGCTTCCGGGGGAAGCTGAAACACATTTGTTGTATCTGGATTTTCAACTAATAAGTCAATGTTGTTTGTGTTCATGTTAGGTATGGGTTATATTGTTTGCGGTGGTTTCGGAATGATTAAACCGCAGAGAACGCAGAGGGCGCTGAGTTAGAGAAGAGAGAGATTAATATTTTCTATTCATCGGAGATTGTTGCGAAGTGGCGCTCGAACCACAAACCCGCAGCAATTACGCCAATTCCGCACAAAACAAAGACAAAAGATTTGAGCAACAATCCTGTGTTATATTCAAATACTCTGCTGATGATTTGCAGGGTGATTAATACCATGCCTCCCCAAAAAGTCTTGCGGTTTCCTAATGCTAAACCTTCTCGGATTAAGCCGACCGCGAGTAAAAATGATAAAACATTGAACAGGAAAGTCGCTAATTGAGGAATGGGAGTAAAACTGAGGTGAAAAAGCGGTATAAAGGCGCTGGCGAGGATGAAAATGCCGATCGCACTTGTAGTCAAATCCACTGCTTTTTGTTTTGGTCGCCGCAGTTCCAAACGTCCCAAACGCAGCCATTCAAACAGCGTGAAACCGCCCAAAACAGCCACATTTGCCAGCAAAACCCAATCCGACTCCGTTGGCGCAGGATTCGGCAAATCTTGCCACCACCAGTGGAAAGAAAGAACATAAAACAAACCGGCGAGAAACAGCAGGGCTAAACTGCGGGCGGTAGGTTGAAACAGCTTGCGGCGTACCTGTGGCCAGATTGCATCGTCGTATCCCCACAGCAAAGCGGGCGGTAAAGCACAAAAAATTGCTGTACCCCAGGTTTGATTTAACCCTTGGACAATAGAAACTTGTAGGGAGAAAATTATCGCGATCGCACCTAGGGCAAAAATAGCACGCGATCGACACCAATAAGCCAGCGGCACAAACATTATACTGGCTGCGATCGGCATTTGCCGCACCAAAACTTCCAGCCAAGAAAACTCGACTTTGGAAGACCAATCTAACACGGCCAGCCAATAGCCTAAACCGACTAAAAGTGCGGACAAAACGCCCAAGGAAGTCAACCGCAAACTGTAAGCCATTCCGAGCACGCCGATTCCCCAAGTGAGGTAAAGTCCGTAGGAAGAACCGCCAATGTGAAACATTTGTGCCATCAAAGCCATATTTGCTCCTAAAATCAGAGCTCCTAACAGCAACAATCCTTGACCTAGGAGTTTGTTTCGCCCTATTGTTAGGGGCAAATTTAGATTGGAGTTTTTGCTTCGGGATGGGGGAATTCGCCACAGATAGAAACCTGCTGCATTGACTGCTACGAAAAGACTTAGCAGCAGCGCAACTCTCACTTCCCGCGACCAAACTTGCCAGTTTGCGGCTACAAAGGTGATGACTCCTATACCGAGGAGAATGCCGCCGAGACTCATCAGAATGCTGAGGAAACGGTTGCGGGAGGCGGTTTCGAGTGTGTTGAATTGGTAGCGTTCCGAAAGTTGTTGGTAGAATGAAGTGTCGATGAGTCCTTCTGCTTGCCAGAGTTTGGCTTGTTCGCGCAACTCGCGTCGAAATTTATCTGAAATCATTGTTTATATTCCAGAGGATTGGAACTGTGATAGTTTTTAATATGTCACTTGTGGGTTGATTGTCGATGGAGGCTGGGACACCTCTCTAACTTGCACAGCAGATTTGATTGAGATCCTTCGGCGGTTGAAACCGTTTCTATATAAACAAACTCCCAGCAGCAAGGGACGAATAAATTAAGGAAGGTAATTTTATGGTACAAGCTCAATCTAAAAAATTAACTTTTGACGAGTACCTTAATTACTCAAATGATACGGATCAACGCTATGAGTTAATTGATGGGGAGTTAATCGCTTTGCCGCCAGAATCTGAACCTAATAATTTCATTGCTAACTATTTATTTTTCTATCTTGCTAGCAGCGGGCTAGTGCCACTTAGACTGATTAAAACGCATAATTGCGAGGTTCAAGTTGCCGTTTTGCGATCGGGAGATGCCGCCAACCGCTACCCCGATTTGATAATTCTGGAACCTGAACACATTCCGCTGACAGCAAACAGGCTAACTATCACCTTCGATATGTTGCCTCCTCGGTTTGTTGTGGAGGTAGTCAGTCCGGGTAGACTGGGCAGGGATCGGGATTACGATCCTCTTCGAGGGCTTCGCCAACGCAAACGAGCTCAGTACGCAGCGCGGGGCATCGCAGAGTATTGGGTTATCGATCCAATTGAACAAGTAGTGACGGTTTTGCGGCTTGAGGATGGGCAATATGTTGAGGTTGGGGTATTTCGGGATGGAGAGGCGATCGTATCTCCGATGTTTCCACAGCTAAGTTTGACGGTTCAACAGATTTTGAGTGGAGAGGTTTAATGGCGGATCAATAGCTAATTGGTTAGCATTCATCTAACCACCTACCGATTAGTGAAAATCTCCACCCTCAACCTGATTGAGGCCATGTTTCAATCCCTGATAGGGATTTAGGTTGATTGCAACCTGTAAGTTTCGCTAACAGTCACACCCTTTTTAGATAGTGACGTGAGAATATCACCAACCTTACTTTGCTAAATAAATCTAGGCGGGGAAAATTCTATTTCCCAGCCTACCTAAAGGCTGCAACCCTTACACATCAGAAAACGCCCATATCCTGAGCCAACATTTGGAGAAGGGGCAGATCTCGCTCGATTGCAGATTCAATTTTATTACGTTATAATCTAAGAGTCAGCCAACCACTTGTAAAAATATAGCTTTTGCTGTTTTCTACAAAGTAAGAACGGCTGTATCAAACCAGCAATTATACTCTCTCAAAATACAAGAATAAGCTTAGCCGGCGTTCCTCAAGGAGCGCCTTTTTTTTTGGCTTGTTTCCAAACGAAAGGAGAGTGTGTTGCACAATCAAACTAGAAGAATTAAACCATGAACAAAAGTCTGTACTTAATCTCTACTATTACTCTAACTGCTGCGTTGAACTTCTTGCCCGCTTCTTCAAGCAGTATTCAGCTAGAAAAGGCAGCACTGAGTATAACTCTAGTTGAATATGTGAAAAAACTCCTAGATAAAGAGGATTAATCGTAGATAGGCGAGGGATTCCCATCTACAGCTTACAATGTTGTAACTTCATTAGGATTCGCTCATTTCCTGATTTAGAGCCTCAAATAAAGATAGGCGGGGATAGTCACATTTCCCCGCCTAAGCCCTGTAAACCTTACCGATACATCGAAAAAAAAAAGATACTAATCATTTAATTTTGGACTATCATCGTTTTCTTTTGTACTCTGAAGAAGTAGTGTTGTATTGACAATCATTAGAATACTTATGGTATTCATATTGATTAAAAATTGTGGGGGTATGATTCGACTTGGTAAATAAAGAAATATAAAATAAGTTATTGCAAAGTAAGTAAAAAAAACAAAAATATGTTTTATACTATACCAAAAAATTGTCCAGAAAAAACCTACTACCTTACGTAGAAATAAAAACAATATATGGATGATTTCACTCTTTAGTAGTTCTTTATCTGTCCTTGGATCATCATCATATATAAAAAAAGAATATTTACTCTTACCAGCAGCCTTTAAACCCTCATTAAGTGACCATAGCGTGAGATATAAAACCACTCCAATAAAATACAAAAAAGCACCAAGAATAAAGAATGCTTGTAATTGATTCATTAATGCTTGTAATTGATCCATTATATTATTTACCCAAAAAATTAAGTAACTTGTCTCAATTTCATTCTTACCCACACACAAAGAGATGTGCAAGGGTAAACGTAAACTATTTACATAAAACACAGCTTAAAAGTCTCAAAACCTTAATTATGTAAGGTTTTATCTGTCTGTGACCACTCTCACCGCCCTCACCGCTCTCACCGCTCTCCGACCGTGCAACCTCACCCCCTCACATCCAGTTTTTAAAAAGCTGTGGGTTCTCAGGTGCGAGTGTGACGCAAAAAATCTAGACCGCTCCGACCGTAACAAGGTGCGACCGCTCTAACCGTGCCAGCCAGTGCGACCGCTCCGATCTTGCGACCGTGCCAGCGCTGCGACCATGCGACGTTGCCACCTTGCCAGCCGTGCCTGTGATGCGATTTAGGCAGTACCAGCCGTGCCAGACATCCAATCACCCCAAAACTCCCCACAACGCTCTAGATAGCTGTATTTTGCCAGCTTGCCAGTGCCAGCCGTCCGATCGTGCCAGCCGTCCGATCGTGCCAGCCGTCCGATCGCCGTGTTGCCTCGGAGTCATCCGATCGCCCTGTTGAATCTGGCAATTTGAAGGGGTAACGACAGCCGAAAAAAATTACTCCCTCAAAAAAACACCTATCCCTAGGCGCAAATTTTATCCATCAACCCGATTCAAATTCCAGTCGTAAGGCAAAAAAACGATCGCCCATCCATCACCCACAGCCGCCTCCGGCCCCAAATAACCGCCCACATACTCAGCCACCGAACCCGCCGCCTTCACAAAATCCTCGCCGTACCACTTAAAAATCTTGCTCAAATAAAGCGTCTTTTTCTGGGCATCATATCGCACCTTATCAGGATTGTGAATAAAACGGCTGGCATCCGCTTCTAGTTGAGTCCGTACCGACTCCGGGAAATAAGCCCCGCGACGCAGCAGCGGGCACCCGACAGCAGCGCAAACTAATGCAAAATGGATGCGCGGTTCCGCAAATTCCGGCCGCAAAATTGCGTGTTCGATTTGATTGAGACTGTACTTTTTGCCGCCAATAATCACATTTGAACGAGTGAAAAAATCCAAAAAACTCAGCCAATTGGGAATTCCCAAAACTTTGGGACGGATCGACGCGATCGGATATACTGCCAGAACTTGAGAAATTGCGATCGCATTATACGCATTCAGCCACAACGCCAGCCGCGCATCCGCATCAGTACCATCCGCCAAATCCACATCCGCCAAACTTTCCAGCCACCCCCTCAAAACATCGGCCCCCTCAGCTTTCCAGCCCCGATAATTGACGCGGCCGAAATCGTCAACGTAGCGTTGCAGCAACTCGTCCCAAATCGTAAAGTCGATCGTACCGATCATTTATTACTATCCATCATATAAGGCGGACATTGCTTTAACTTCTGCTTCTATAGCAATCCTAAATCATTTGTGAATTTCTTACTCCCTCCCCTTAGCAAGGGGAGGGTTGGGGTGGGGTTAAAAATTTACGACTCCTGCAAGGATTTCTCTATTTAATACTAGCCTCAACCCAAATAACACCTGGAACACGGTAGCATTTTTTAGATTAGCCCCGTCAAACGGGCTCTGGATTAAATTAGCTTGAGTAAAATTAGTACCTTGTAAATTAGCTTGCCGCTAAGAAGCCCCGCTCAAATTTGGCCCGGATAAATTAGCTTCCCTAAAATTTGCTTCTCTCAAATCTGCCCCTCGCAAATTCGCATTTGCTAAACTCGCCTGCGGTAGAGGAATGCCGATCAAATCGCCGCCCGGACACTGGTTAGTTTACCGCAACTAATTGATTTGCTGCAGGTTAGGTGCAATCACCGGTGTAGCCAACCCGAAAATCATTCCCCATCAAACTGCTCCCAAAGTTACAGATTTCCTGCTCTTTACATTCTACAATCTTAGAAGATTCTTAATTTCAATTTCAACGGGGATCGGTTTCTTCCGGCACAACACCAATCCCACTTTGATCTGCAATTTTTTTAATTCCCCTTACCTCCATAACACACTATGAGCGATCAAACCAACTTTTTCGATAAACTGTTAGCTGCTGTTGAAAGCAATCAAAGTTTGCTCTATTTAGCCCTCGATCCCGACCCGGAAACCTTGCCCGCGCTGGTTTCCATGACTGGGGAAGAAACTCAAACTTTTGTAACTGATTTGTTGTCTAAGCTAAAAAGTGCGATCGACCAAACAGCCGATTTAATCTGTGCCTGCAAAATCACCCTCGGTTTTTACCAATCTCTCGGTATTCCCGGTTGGGCATTGCTGCAAGAAATTTTAACAATTATTCCCCCTCACCTGCCAGTAATTTTAGATGCCAAACACTGCGATTTAAATACCAGCACAGTGTTTGCCAAAATTGTATTTCAAGACTGGCGAGTTGACGCTATTACTTTAAGTCCCTATGCCGGATTCGACCAAGTAGCGCCTTTTTTGTTATACGCCGGAAAAACTGTTTTTGTGCTCTGTGCCACCGCCAACCCGTCAGGGGCTGCTTTGCAAGAATATCCGACGCCAAACAACCCTTTTTACTTGCAATTAGTCCGACTCTCTCAAACTTGGGGAACTCCCGAAAAACTCGGTTTAGAAGTAGGAGTAATGCCGGATATGTTAGCCCGCATCCGCAAAGAAGCTCCTGAACGCCTAATTTTAGTCGAAGGAGACATCGCCGAAGAAAATGACCTGACAGAAGAAAACGACCTCGCACAACTGCTGGCGGCCGGTTTAAGCACAAATGGTGACGGTTTGCTGCTGCCAGTCCCCCCAAGTTTATTAGCGGGGAAAGAGGCGCGCCAAGAAATTGAGAAATTGCGGGATAGTATTAATAAACAGAGGGTGCGGGCGATCGAAGGTAGTCCCACTTGCGAACTGTGGCTGCCCGATGTTTGCTTTTTGCAACCGGAACCTCACCGCGATTTAATCTTGCAACTTTATGACATCGGCTGCGTAGTTTTTGGCGACCACGTACAAGCATCGGGCGCCGTATTTCCATATTACATCGACTTGCGGAAAATAATCTCAATTCCGCAGATTTTCCACCAAATTGTCAGCGCTTATGCAGACATTCTCAAGGATTTAAAATTCGATCGCATTGCGGGAATTCCCTACGGTTCTTTACCCACAGCAACCGGTTTAGCATTGCGGATGGAACGCCCGATGATTTTCCCGCGCAAGGAAGTGAAAACTTACGGTGCGGGCAAATTAATTGAGGGGCATTTTCAGGCAGGAGAAACGATTGTCGTAGTCGATGATATTTTGATTAGTGGCAAAAGCGTAATGGAAGGCGCGGCTAAGTTAAAATCGGCTGGCTTGAATGTGGAAGATATTGTGGTATTAATCGACCACGAACAGGGAGTCAAAGATAAGATGCAGGCCAACGGTTATCGCGCACATTCTGTGTTAGCGCTTTCGGAAATAGCTGAAGTTTTGTATCGAGCAAATCGCATTGATACCGAGCAATTCCATCTTTTGACAGCGGCACATTAAATTATAAAATTTCTAGTTACCAGGCTCTGCCTGGTAATTAATACCCGGAGGCTCTGCCTCCTTTATTTATGTCTCATTTGGCTTGTTTTAATGGAGGCAGAGCCTCATGAAATGCGTTACCAGGCAGAGCCTGGGAACGAGTAAGAACGAGTAAGAATTAATTGTCTAGTTTTCTAGTTACCAGGCTCTGCCTGGTAATTAATACCCGGAGGCTCTGCCTCCAAAATTCAGTCTAGTTTGCCTTGTTTTAGTGGAGGCAGAGCCTCATGAAATGCGTTACCAGGCAGAGCCTGGGAACGAGTAAAGGTAAATAAATCAACCTTGCAGAACTTCAATTAAAGCATCGCCCATTGCCCGACAGCCGACGAGTTTCATGCCTTCCGACATGATATCACCAGTGCGATAACCTCGATCCAAAACTTCGACAACTGCTTGCTCGATTTTATTAGCAGCTTCCGGTTGATTTAAGGCGTAACGTAGCATCATTGCCGCGCTTAAAACTTGGGCGATGGGATTGGCTTTATCTTGTCCCGCGATGTCTGGTGCGGAACCGTGCACAGGTTCAAAAACTCCCGGCCCGCTTGCTCCCAAACTAGCAGAAGGCAGCATCCCAATGCTACCAGTTAGCATCGCCGCCGCATCGGAAAGAATGTCGCCAAATAAATTGCCGGTGACAATTGTATCGAACTGTTTCGGCCAGCGAATTAACTGCATGGCTGCGTTGTCAACATAGAGGTGAGAAAGTTCGACATCAGGGTATTCTGAAGAAAGGGCAATAATACGATCGCGCCACAGTTGCGAAACGTCCAAAACATTCGCTTTATCAACGGAACACAGCCTTTTGCTCCGCTTCCTGGCCGTCTCAAAAGCGACTCGCCCGATTCTATCAATTTCCGACTCGGTGTAAGCCATCGTATTAACGCCGCGTTTTTCGCCTGTTTCCGTCTCAAAAATACCTTTCGGTTTGCCGAAATAAATGCCGCCTGTGAGTTCGCGGATTACCATAATATCCACGCCTTCGACAACTTCCCGTTTCAAACTAGAAGCATCAACCAATTGCGGTAAAATAGTCGCCGGACGCAAATTGGCAAACAATCCCAATCCGGCGCGCAGTCCTAATAATCCTGTTTCCGGGCGCTGTTCGCGGGGCAAATTATCCCACTTGTAACCGCCAATAGCTGCTAACAATACTGCATCGCAGTTGCGGCATTTTTCCAGTGTTTCTTCGGGTAGCGGATTGCCTGTTGCGTCAATAGCAGCGCCGCCCATTAAAGCTTCTTGAAATTCAAAGCCGATGTCCAATTGTTGACCGACAAGTTTCAGGACATCTACCGCCACAGCGATAATTTCAGGGCCGATGCCGTCTCCTGGTAAAAGAGTGATGCGGTAGTTTTGAGTCATATCGATTTAGGAGTTTTGATTTGAGATTTGAGATTGAGAGTTAATGGGAATTCTTTGGAAATGCCAGACATTCTCACAAGGCTATAATCATATCAGGATAAGCAACCTCAGAATTGATTATGACATTCCCGACTTACCCGCCTGCTCAAGCTGAACCGCCTTTAGACCCCCGGCAGAGTTTGCCAACAATGTATGATTTACCTAGCGAAGACCCAAAGGAGCCCGGTTTGCCAGATACATTTCATTTAGATCAGCCGCAACTCTTGGAATTCACGTTTTTGCCGCCGGGATGGGATGCGGAACAAGTCTTTACAGCCAGCGACCTAAATTTGTATTACGATGCAACACAACCGCGCTGGCATAAACGCCCGGATTGGTTTGCTGCGGTGGGCGTGCCAAGGCTTTATCAAGGGCGCGATATGCGTTTGAGTTATGTAGTTTGGCAAGAACGGGTAAATCCGTTTGTGGTGGTGGAATTGCTATCGCCGGGCACTGAAGATGAAGATTTAGGGCGGACTGTTCAGCAAGCTGGGGAACCGCCGACTAAGTGGCAAGTTTATGAACAAATTTTGCGGATTCCTTACTATTTTGTGTTCAGTCGCTACACGGATGAATTGCGAGCTTTTCATCTTGTAGGAGGCCACTATGAACCGGCAGAATTAATTGATGGGCGGTTATTTATTCCTGAGTTGCAGTTGAGTTTAGGTTGGTGGCAAGGCACTTATAAGAGTATGAATCGGTTGTGGTTGCGGTGGTTTACGGCCCAAGGAGGGTTGATTTTGAGTCCGGGTGAAAGGGCGACGGCGGCGGAACGGCAACTGATAGAAGCTCAACAGCAAGTTCTAGAATCTCAACAGCAACTGACAGAATCTCAACAGCGAGAGGAAAGACTAGCGGCGCGGTTGCGGGAGTTAGGCATTGATCCTGAACAGTTGGTTTAATAGTTCTCGCACCCAGGCCTGGTGAAACCCGGTTTCAACTCCTCGAATCCGCGCAACACGAGTGAAATAAGATAAAAATAGTTCGATCGCACGCACGTACAAAAAAATCGGCAAGGAGTCGCACCAGTGGCAGAGGGCGAAGGCATACCAACATCAGCACAGATTGACAATCGGGACTATTCTTGGGCCTTTTGGCCAGTTGTTCCCCTCTATCCCTACAGCAAGCGGCGCACCATCCGCAAGGAAATAGTTAAAGATACAATCTGGACTTTTGACCAACTACAAGGCATTTTCTACGTAGTCGTCCCGATTCGGATGACAGTAATTAAACTAGAACCCGAAGGCCTTCTCGTCTACGCCCCCGTTGCACCGACTCCTGAGTGCATCCGCTTGGTAAAAGAGTTAGTAGCAGAGCACGGCGAGGTGAAGTACATCATGCTGACAACGGTTTCGGGCATCGAGCACAAAGTTTTTGTCGGCCCCTTTGCGAGGAGTTTTCCCGAAGCGCAGGTGTTTGTCGCCCCGCAGCAGTGGAGTTTCCCGGTGAATTTGCCGCTGAGTTGGCTGGGTTTGCCCGCGAAACGCACCTCTGTACTGCCGTTTGACAGCAGCAACACGCCGTTAGCCGATCAATTTGATTGGGCAATTCTCGGCCCCCTCGACCTCGGTTTGGGCAGATTTGCGGAAGTTGCGTTATTTCACAGACGATCGCGCACGCTGATGTTAACAGATTCCGTGGTTTCCATTCCCGAAAATCCGCCCGCGATCGTCCAACTCGACTCGTACCCGCTGCTGTTTCACGCCAAAGACAGCGCCTCGGACACGGTGCCAGACACCCACGAAAATCGGCGCAAAGGGTGGCAGAGAATCGCCTTATTTGCCATGTATTTTAGCCCCAGCGTGCTGGAAGTGCCGCCGTGGTCCCAGGTATTTGCCAGCGCACGCAAAGCGCCAGAACGCTCTAGGAAAGCTTATTTCGGGTTGTATCCGTTCAAGTGGAAAACACATTGGGAGCGATCGTTTGAGGCTTTGCGGGGAGGGGGGCGGTTGTTTGTCGCGCCGATTTTGCAGACATTGATTCTCAACCGCGCGCCGAGGGAAACTCTCGATTGGGTGGATCAAGTGGCGAGTTGGGACTTTGAAAAAATTGTACCTTGTCACTTCGATGGTGCGATCGACTCCCGGCCGCGTGAATTGCGGCAAGCATTCTCGTTTCTGCAAAAACACTCGCCTGTTAATTCTTTACCCGAAGACGATTTTAAATTGCTCAAGCAGATTGATGCGGGTTTGAATAAAACTGGTTTGGTTCCCCCTGCAAAAGAGAAGGTTTAATCTGAAATTTTTGACAATTCTGAATAAGCTGTTTGAGCACAGGCAAGATGCCTGTGCCACTAAAAAATTTAGATATTGTGGAACGGGCATCTTGCCCGTTTCAACACAGGCAAGATGCCTGTGCCACTAAAAAATTCAGATATTGTGGAACGGGCATCTTGCCCGTTCCGGCTAGAAGCCCCTCGCAAAGATAAAACCCTTGACAATTACTGGAAATTTATTCACTTATCTCATTAAATTATTAATCAACTCATCCACCTTCAAAAGTTCTTGAATAATTTGCTCTACCCTCTGCAGTTCATTTATAGGATTGAGAACTCTAATAGTTTTAGCAGATGTCGCTGAAGTATGTACCGCAACACCTCTTTCTTCCCCAAACGTATTCATCGTACCTAGCCAAGCAGAATCTAAATCATCAGTATCTATCCCTATTGGCAAAAGCAACGCCAGAAGATTAGCTTCTTTAATTCCATGATTTTGGTCAATTACTCGCTTAAAACTCTTAATAGCTAAATCTATTTTTTTATTGATTTTTATTTTTTCCTCCTTAACTTTTGTACTTCCCTTGGTTGGATTAAGTGTATCAGGCGGTACTTCCATCATTTGACCCGAAAAGGCAAGCAAGCAGATTAAAGTACGGCAAGTCTTACCCTGACTGTCCCAATTATTTTTAGCGTTAAGGGTGACTTCCCAAACTCTGTCCTCAAAATAAGCCTCAATTTCGGCATGAACGAAAACTCTGTAAGTAAGAGTTAAGGCTAACTGCCGATCCGAATATAAACCTGTAGGGCTAACTTTAGGAATAAATTGTTTTTTTAATCTATTTAACTCCTTGGTTAGAGTCCGAAATCTAACGGATTTTGACATACCTATGAATAACTTACCTCTACCTCAAACCGTTAAATATAATACGGTTATCTACAAGTTCAGGTACATTAAACTCTACATCCAAAACCTTTAACAAAGCTTTGCCCCACAGTGAAAGACGAGTATGAGTTTCACGAATGCTAGTTGTGCTTTTCTCAACAGCTTCTCTGAACTCGCTACTAGATGATGAACATAACTCTTTAAAAGCATTTGCCACACCCGCCGGATTCTTCTCAGCAGCTTCTCTAATAACTGGATCTGAAAAATAAAAAACCATCACATCTAAAATAGCTCGATTAAACTTGCTTCGGTAAGTATGAGAATTGCCTAACCACACACGAAATATATTTTCTTCTCCAAATATTTTAGTAGTTGTTTGCACTGCTTTTTCAAATTGGCTAACTGTAGATTCTATCTCCAGTTTGCGATATTTCCAATCCTGGTTGAGTTCTTTGCAAGTTATATCCAGGAACACTTTAAGATTACCGCGATACTCGGATAAGAAATGATGAAATCCTACATATCGAAGCAATAATTCGACATCGCGCATCCGAGGATCGGGATTTTTGGATTTGAGTATTTTTCTTAAAGCCGGATTTTCAATTGATTCATCATCTAAAAAATTGATAAAATCACCTGGATGTAATGCCTGCCTTAGTTCTTGTGCAGATAGCGGAGTATTTTCTACATTCAAACGTAGAAAAATTTTGTAGAGTAAACTTTCTGTCTTCCAATTCCGAATCAATGTAGTACGAAGAGTTTGATTGTCGAGTGCATCAAGTACAGAACTATGAAGAAGATTGTTTTTTAGATCCTCATGGGTACAACCATTTAGTTCTGGCATAAATTCTAAGTTTTTCAAAGCAAAACTATCGTTAGTAGTTTCGCTCATTCCATAAAATTGTAGAATCGTCAGCAAGCGTTGTTTGCCGTCAAGGACTACAAATTTTCCGCGTCTTTTGTCTGGAGAAGCTAAAACTATTTCTGGAATAGGAAATCCTAGAAAAATTGATTCAATAAACCTACTTTTACGAGTTATATCCCAGGCGTCTCGTCTTTGAAATCTTGGATTTAGTTGAATGTTGTCACGAACAAGTTGATCGAGTATGGTGGCTGTTGTCCAGTCATTTCCAGCTACAAGAATTTCGGATATCTCGTCTAATACTGATTTTGAGTTGCCATTAGATTCAAGCTCATCATCTAGAGCTTCATCTTCCTGCTCAAAGCTTACTTCTTCTTGTTCTTGTTTTTCCAAGAGTTTTAGTTCAGGCATGACCGCGCTCTAATGGGTGAGTTGAATCTGGATAGACTATCTATTACCTAAGTATAGCAGAAGTCAGAAGGCTTATGTTGACTATTTACCGATAGCGAGAGTATTTTATGCCTAAATTATCAGTTTCGGAACTTCCATAACTATTGCAATATTGTCGATTGGTGCGTCGCTGTAATATTTTCTATCTTTCTTTGGGGATGATCGATAGCGACGCACCAATGGAATACTTGGTAACTTAAGCAACTACCCAATCTCACGATTTTTTCAACTTAAACTCATCAAACTTCACCACTTCCGAATCGGGTTTCCGCGTATCAAAATAGTAGCTGCTAACCGTACCCTCCCCCGTATCAAAAATAGTAAAAGCCGTAATATCATTACTATCAATATAGGGCAACGGTCGCCCATCTTCTCCCAACAAAGGCGCAACAGTCGGCACCACAGGTTCCAATCCGTTCGGGTCTCCAATAGCGCTGTAATCTTCCCGATATGCCGGCGGCACAAATCGGCGCTTTTTCCCCGCAAAAGCACCGTAACTGTTGCCCACATTAGAACTCTCCAAAAAGTGCATTCCGCTGGAACTTACAAACCGATTCCACAAGTGCGAATGTCCGTAAAATACCAACTGCACCCCCGCTGTTTCTAGTAGCGGCACTACATCCCGAATCAGATAATCTTGCGGTTTCGGATACTCGTAACGCACCATTTTAATCTCGCCATCGAGAGCGCGATCGACTATTTGCACTGGATCAGTATAAGCAGGTACAATATTGTCACCCAGAGAATGTGGCGGGTGGTGAAACATCACAATTTTATATTTTGCCTGCTGGAATTCCGAGCTTTTTAACTCTTGTTGCAGCCAATTATATTGAGCGCTGCCCTTGACAATCGGCTCAAAAATATGCTGTCCGTATCCCCATTTTTCGGGATGATTAAAATCTTCGTCCCGTTCCCGATACCTGCCTCTCGCACGCGGATCTAAATTCGGAGTCCGCCAGATATTCGTAACGTACAAAGTCACTAACCGCACGTCGCCAAAAGTCACAGCATAGTAATTTTTGCCTCCCGGTAAATTGAAAATCTCGTCATAGGTATCGCTATTAAAAGTATTGTTTTGTAGCCATATTTGCCGCACTGAAGAGTCATTATTAGGATTCAAAGAGGCAGCACGTTGAGCGTATATTTTCTCCGCAGCGGCGCGGGGAAAAGGATCATTAAATTGGTCATCGAGTTTGCTGTTGGTTGCAAACCGGCCCATGATTTCGTGATTGCCAATGGCGGGAAATAAAGGCGCGTGTTGGATCAGTTCGCCGCCGCTGTAAACGGTTTTGATGTCGTTTTTGTCGAGTTCGGAAAATGCGCGACCTTGCAGAGACGGAAAGAAGGCGCGGCCTCGGTAGTCGTCAAACCATTCAGAAGCGCGATCGGGTATATTAATTAAATCCCCAGCCATGAAAACCGCGTCAACTCTGCCAATGGTTTCGGCTACTTTCTGGAGATTTGCTGCTGTCATCGGCATCAATTGATGGTCAGAAGTGAGGAGAATTTTGAGCGCACTTCCTGCTGCGGGTGTCGGAGAAAGAGTGAAAACTTTGCTGCTGACAGATGCGCCGTCTTTCCTTTCGCTAGTGACTCGATAAGGAATGCGAGCACCGGGCATTAAATTGGGGACTTCTGCTTCGTGGCGCCAGATGTCGCGGACAATTGGATTGCTGTCAATAATGCTTTGTTTCATTTCATCGGAAATGCGCGAGTCTTTGTCTTCGCGAGTGCGGCTTAGCTTGGTAGTATTTGCCGTCACAACTTGATTCAAATTTTCGCCGTAAGCAACAGTGTTGCGAGTACCGGCAAACTCTGTGAACCAGACAACTCGCACCGAGTTTGCTGTTGGGACTTGCAGAAACGGGTCGGTTAAAAGCTGAGGTTTGTTAAGGTAAGATTGCATCATGAAACCTAGCAATAGGACAATCAAAATCAAAACACCAAAAAACCAGGGATTGCGAGAATAACCTTGAGAAATTTCTACTTTATTGGGCAAAGGCGTTAACATAATTCATTAGTCATTAGTTTGTAAGGGCGGGTTACACCAGCCAAACAGAACTCCCCACCCCAATAATATATAAACCCGCGCCACCGACTTTAAATTTTAAACTACCCACGTTATCAAAAAGTTAAGAAATTAGTAAAATATTTCCGATAAAAGAAACCTCCACCCTTTTTGGAAATCTTCTGAGTTCTCCATTCTCTTTCTCTGTGCCCTCTGCGCCCTCTGTGGTTCATTAAAAAAAATTATCCAAAATGCTTGAGACTTGCGATATAACATTCTTAACACCCTTCCTTCAATCTAAAATCTAAAATCTAAAATCTAAAATCCCATGACCCGCCACCTTCTCAAGGCTAACTGCAAAACCGTACACTTGGGCGGTTTTTCTCCGAATATCGAACCTGCTTTAACTGTCGATTCGGGCGATCGCATCGATATCGAAACCTATTCAGGATATTATGTTGCTGACAAAGCGCCGCCGGAATTTCTCACCCCCGAATTTTTAGATATTTGTCAGAATTTGCCTCCCAACCGCAAAGTTGGGCCGGGGCCACACTTGCTGACAGGCCCGATTTATGTTAACCATGCCGAACCGGGAGACGTTTTAGAAATTCACATTGAGGATGTTTACCCAAGTTTACCAGTAGGATTTAATGCAATTCGCGCCGGATGGGGAGCTTTACCTGACTATTTTCCCGAACCTAAATTGCGGTTTATTCCGCTAGATTTAGAGCAAAAAACTGCGGAATTTCCCCCAGGTAGCCGCCTTGGGATTCCTCTGCATCCTTTTTTTGGAATTATCGGCGTCGCCAATGCCGAAATCAACCGTTCTTCTATTCCTCCAGAGCGCTACGGCGGCAATATGGACAATCAGGAACTCCAAGCAGGAACGCGGTTATTTTTACCTGTTTTTCTGCGCGGCGGTTTACTGTCCATCGGCGACGGACATTCGGCACAAGGAGACGGTGAAGTTGACGGTACTGCGATTGAAACTTCGATGAACGGGACTATTCAAATCATCTTACGCAAGGATTTATTTCTGATATTTCCGTTTGCGGAAACGCCCACTCATATTGTGATTATGGGATTTGGTAGAACATTAGATGAAGCGTTTGAGCTGGCGGTAAAACAGACGGTTTATTGGCTGCAAAAGTTTGCGGGTTTCCAAGAGGAAGATGCTTATGTTTTCTGTTCCCTCGCGGTAAATTTTCGGATTACGCAGGCTGTCAACAATCCTCAAAAAGGAGTTCACGGAATGATTCCCAAGTGTATTATGCTCGATGTGAACATTATTGACCACCGAGTTTGAGGTAATATGATAACACGCGAGCGACCAAAAAATTAGGATCGCGATCGCACAAACTACACAAATTTGTCACTGCTGTGGTCGATCAGGATCGCGATCGTGTTGACAATTAAGCTTAAAATGGATAAGTTACCAGTTCTACCTAAATCGAGCTCAACGTCAGGAACCTCAGCCTAAAGGCATGAGGCTTGAAAGAGAAATCTAACAAGCCATCCTGACCAGCCTAAGTCTTTACTGACTACGTTTTTTGAGTCACGATACCGGAGAATGCGAAGCTAGTTTTCCGCTCTATCGCTTGCAACTAAACAGTCTTAAGGTCACTGAGACAGTGTTGCTAGCCGGCGCAAGCTCATTAAACATTGGCGAAGCTAACTTTACCCCAGAAATGGGAGTTTGAGGCAACCATACCTCACCGGAGGGGCAACCATACCCCTCCACCCCGCGAGGAGATTCAAATTAAATGTAAAGCCGTGCTAAAAGCACGGGGTTTCTACCCATTTTTATGATGAAAAACCAGACTGACGATGTTGCCAAAAAAGATTTAGTCGATCGAGCTTTTGGGAGTGCAGCAATACCAGATCCGACAGCGTGGGTGCACGAACATTATTTTCTGGCTAATTTCGCCGATACTCTGGCCAACATTCAAGAACATATGTCTGAAGACAGTTGCGAAATCGGCGAGAATGGCGACTCTGGTGAGGGACTCTTATCGATCGATGCTAAAATTAGAGATATGTTGAGAGCTACTTTTAGCGACGACGGCTGGCAGTATGTCGAAAGTTTATTGTGAGTTTGGTAAAATCCATAAGTATTTGTACGTTCATAATTTGAGAGCGTAAGTTATAGCAGTTTAAAAAAGAATCCAACTTTATGCCGGTGATCTAAACCATTAGATCATGCGTTATGCCCAATTCTTTAATCTCAAATCTCAAATAATATCAATTTCCTCCCTCAACGCAGACTCGCAACTCAGAATAGCTGGGTGCATTTCCACCCCCAGTTTAAGTAAACTTGACCTATGGTGATGTAGGATACTTTAGATGGGGGGGAAATTACTGTCGCTAGGAATTTCGATCGATCGCAAAAACGCTGCACTTTCTTCTGGCAAAGCAGTATTGATAAACATCCCGCTGCCCAACTCAAACCCAGCTTGCTTGGTGACTCTGGGAATAATGGCGATATACCAGTGAAAGTATTTTGTTGCACGTTGGGCGATCGGCACCGATCGAATATTATAGTTGTAATCGGGATTGTTCAATCCGTAATAAAGCTTAGCCAGTACAGTTTTCAAAGTATAAGCAAGATCCGAAATTTCCGCATCAGTAATTTCATCAAACGAAGAGGAATGCCGACGCGGAAAAATCCACGTGTGAAACGGTGAAAGTGCAGCGTAAGGGATAAAAGCCACAAAATGTTCACTCTCACAAATCACTCTTTCTCTCGCCGCTAATTCATCTTCCAAAGTCCGGCAAAACAGACATTCTCCCGTGTCATCAAAATATCTAATAGCTTCGTCGATGCGGCTGCGAAATTGGCTGGGTACAACGGGCGTCGCCGCTATCTGCGAGTGGGGATGTTCGAGAGAAGTTCCGGCAGTTTCCCCGTGATTTTTGAAGATAATAATTGTTTCAATGTAGGGATTTTTTCTAATTTCTACATAGCGCTGGCGGTATACTAAAAGTATGTTTTCAACTTCTTCAACGCTCAACAAAGCTGTCGTCAAATCGTGTCGCGGGTGTTCGACAATTACTTCGTGCACGCCGATTCCCGCCATCGTGCGGTGAATTCCCGATGATATCCTCATCCATTCTGCTGTCGGGGAGAGGGCGGGATATTTGTTGCGAATTGCCCTGACTTTCCAGCCAGTGCGATCGCCCAAACGGCAAGTTTCTAAGGTTCCATCTTCCTCATTTCCCACGCAAAACGGGCAATCGGCGCGGTGCGGTGGCACTGCTGCTGTCCACTTTTTTTTGTTGGCGAATTGATCCGGTCTTGTCGCCCGTTCGGTGGCGATGATTACCCAATCTCTGGTAATTAGATTTTGTCTAAGTTCAGACATTTTCTTACCTTCAGTTTCCGGGTCAAATTGTCTCTTATTTTAGATAAATATGTGTCCTCTGTCAGTGTCTGATTGCGGACATTTAACAAATCTTGATATCTAATTCCGAAGGTATTAAGTCGGTTGTCATGAGTAAAATTTTACCTAACATCAGACTGACCGTATCTAAAGCGTTAGACATCAATCTATTTGTTACGCCCTAGATTACCCGGAGTACCAATGAAAGCAATTAAAGTAATGGCATCAAGTTAAGTCTGCTTCGTCGGATTATGGGTGTGCTGTTTTCGTGTAATCCTAAATCACACTTATAGTGTGTAGATTTTGGAGTGCACTCACCGATATCTTGCTCGTGTGGCAAAAAATCCAGAGCTAAAAAAATTTGGAGAGCAAGTTCGCAGGCTAAGGACATCAAAGGGCTTTTCCCAAGAAAAGTTAGCAGAACTAGCCGGACTGCACCGCAACTACATTGGTGGTATTGAGCGGGGTGAAAGAAACATAGCCCTATTAAACATTTTGCGGTTAGCAAAAGCTCTAGGAGTATCGCCCAGCGAACTATTGCAGGAAATAGAGTAAATGCAATCACCTTATACGGGGCTTCCTGTCCAGGATTGGCAAGAGAAGACACTAGAACTAATAGAGCTACACCCACTAGATCCACAAGAAATTTATGACGTGGTTATTCAAGTTTGGAGTGAAATTTTTCAATCCAGCATAACCAGCAGAGGCTACAGAATAGGAGTAAATTTATTCCCAACTCCCCAAATTATGGGATTTTTTTTACATGAACTAATCCCCTTAGAATTCGCCAGCAAATACCCCGGAATTTGGCGGCGCGATCACAGCGCCATCGAAAAAGATCTTGTTCACATCCCGAACAATGACTTCTCAATTGAAATTAAAACTTCTTCAAGTAGTCGTAACACTTACGGCAATCGCAGTTATGCTCAACAAAGCGCCACAGGAGCCAAACCGAAGAAAGACAAGTCCGGCTATTACCTTGTAGTTAATTTCCAGAAATTCAATCCCCAAATGGCAAGCGTGCAAACTCTAAATATTAATTTAGTTAGATTTGGATGGATAGATCGAGAAGATTGGCAAGGGCAAACAGCAGCCACTGGTCAGCAAGCTAAATTAAGCCCTGATGTAGAGCGATATAAGTTGCTGCAATTGCCTATTTAGCAATATTTACCATCTTTAAAATAAAGATAATTGAGCTTCGCTAATCTGCTTTTGTCTTAGAAAATCATCAATTCGGTTGGCAGCTAAATCGCAGTATTCCTGACAGATATCAAATCCGATAATAGTGCGCTGCAAATCTAAAGCAACAACCGCCGTAGTTCCTGAACCCAAAAAAGGGTCTAAAATGATTTCATTTGGGTTGGATGAAGCTTTGATGATTCGCTGTATAACAGCACTTGGAAATTGAGCGGGGTGAGAGGTTCGCTCTTTTGATGCTCTATTTTTACCAGAAGTTACCTTCGGGAATTCCCAAACATCAGTCGGATTTTTGCCTTGGGAGTTGACTTTAATTTTTCCATTCTTTTTTTGATTAGGATATTTTACATTTGGATCGCGCACATCATCTAGGTTAAATGTATAGTCTTTATGGTTTTTAACATACCAAAGAAACTTTTCATTGCGCGGTGAAAAGAACTTACTACCAGCAACCCCAGCGCCATAGTGCCAGATAACTTCTTGGATTAGGTAAAAAGGAATTTTGTCCCAAAGTAGATAGGGAATGGGGATAGCTTTAGCTTGATTGGGAATTGATAGATACCCCAAGTTGAGCCAGAAAGCGCCGTTAGGAAGGATGAGCCTATAATTTTCACTTATCCAGCTTTCACACCAGTTTAAATATTTATCTAGTGGTAGTGTTTTTTCGTATTCTTTGCCAATGTTATAGGGGGGACTGGTCACAGTAAGATTGACGCATTCATCAGGGAGCTTGGACATTGCTTCTAAGCAGTCCATCTGATAAATGAGGCAGTTTGGCGCTTGGAAGTAGGGTTTGCCTAAAAAATTCACTATATCAGTTATAAGCATGATAAAATTTATGATGGTATAAATCTATATTGGCACAAATTTGCCGTTTTTAATGATTAACTCAGGGAGTAATTAAATCATGTGTACTTCCTTAATTCGTCTTCCTGAATTCCCAAACATCATGCCAACTGCAACTGCACATTCTGCAACTTGCAAATCGCTTTCAACACTTGCGCCAACAAGAGCGATCGCTCTGGCTCAATCAAATTCAATTCCGGTAAAATCTGATAAGTACAAGGATTTCCCCGCGTCACCCGCACAAACCGATAACTTTCGCCATTCGTCGTCAATCCCCAAACAGACGATTGCTGCTGCAAACTTTTATAAGTATAAGTCAGGAGTTGTGGCAAACCAGTCAAAGGTGCGATCCTCTTCGAGGGCTTCGCTAACGCACTATTTTTCGCCTCCACTACCAAAATCCAAAACTGTGCAGCCGCGAGTTCTGCATCCGGCTGATTTACCGCTAAGACATCCAAGCGGCCTTTAATTAAAGTATCCTCATCCTCAACCTCGATGGGGATGCTATCTTCCATTGTCAGCACGAGCGGAATATCAAAAAATCCTGCTAATCTCATTAATGGTGAAAGCACTAAAAACTTAACCAGTTTTGCAGAAACTTTCCCTGCTTCTAGATGACGCCAAAAGTGATTACCGATTAGCAATAATTCCTGCTGTTCAAAATCCGTCAGAGGTTCCAAAGATACAAATTCAGCAAAAGAGCCTCCTATTTGTCTTTCCAATTTGAGAAGGCGGCGAACGTCATTTAGCGAGAGTTGGCTTGCTTCTAAATTTTGCGTCATGGCTTTAGTGCGATCGGCTGTTAATGTCAATTATAAAAGCATTACCATCGGATTTGTTATGATATAATCATACCAGATATCGCTCCTGTAAATCGGGTAGATTATATGAAAGCAATTAAAGTGATGGCAACGATCGACGATCGAGGACAATTGTGCGTTGGTGAACCGCTCAAGTTATATCGCAACAGCCGAGCCGAAGTAATTGTGCTGGTTCCCGAAGGAACAGACATTAATAAAGAGAAGCAATCTCATGAAGCCAACCACCAAACCACGACGCAACTAGAAGACTATTTCAACTTCCTAAGACCTGACGATATTCGGCTCAAAGGTTCTCGCATTGGCATCGAAACCATTCTCTATGAATACCTATTTCGCGCTCGAACTCCCGAAGAAATCGCTAACATTTATACATCGCTCACCCAGGAACAAGTTTATGCGACCATTTTGTACTACCTGCACAACAAAGAAGCAGTCGGTAAATACATAACCGAATGGCTGGAGTGGGGCGAAAAAATGCGAGAAGAACAAACTCGTAATCCTCCCCCAGTGACAGAAAAACTTCGCAAATTTAAAGCAGAAAGAGAGGCAAGGAGCAAAGCTGATGCCAATCCAGTATCTCTTTGATGAAAATGTCGAGCCTGTGTATGTTAACCAAATTCGCAGGCGCAATCCCGATCTGGTTGTTCTAGCAGTGGGAGAACTAACAGCACCTTCTAAAGGGACTCTCGATCCAGAAATTCTTATTTGGTGCGAAATCCACAATTTCATTCTTGTTACCAACAACCGCCGCTCTATGCCTGTTCATTTAACAGATCATCTAGAGCAAAACCGCCATATTCCCGGAATCTTTCTCCTGAATTCCAAGCTGAGTATCGGTCAAAATATTGAACTACTGCTTCTGATTTATGAAGCATCATTTGAGAATGAGTACGAAGATAGAATTTACAATTTACCAGTGCTATAATTTCTAAGACAGTCCCAACATTTACAAATTTCCCCAAAGTCTTAAGGAAAATAAACATACTTTTGCTCCAACTTATGCAAACAATAGTTAAAAAGACTAAGCGAAGTTAAAGTTAAAAGCAATGTCGCAAGATACCATCGAATCAATTCTGCATGAAAAACGGCTATTTCAGCCGCCCGCTGAATTCTCTCAAAAAGCTCACATCAAAAGCCTAGAAGAGTACCAAGCCCTCTACGACAAAGCCAAAGCTGACCCCCAAGCCTTCTGGGCAGAACTCGCCTCCCAAGAATTGCACTGGTTCCAAAACTGGGATACCGTGCTCGACTGGCAGCCGCCTGTTGCTAAATGGTTTGTCAACGGTAAAATTAATATTTCTTACAATTGTCTCGATCGCCACTTAACAACTTGGCGCAAAAATAAAGCCGCCCTGATTTGGGAAGGCGAACCCGGAGACTCCCGCACCCTCACCTACGCGCAACTCCACCGCGAAGTCTGCCAAATGGCGAACGTCATCAAACAATTGGGAGTCCAAAAGGGCGATCGCGTCGGCATTTATATGCCCATGATTCCCGAAGCTGCGATCGCCATGCTAGCCTGCGCCAGAATCGGTGCAGTACACAGCGTTGTTTTTGGCGGTTTTAGTGCAGAAGCTTTGCGCGATCGACTCAACGACGGCCAAGCAAAACTCGTCATCACCGCAGACGGTGGCTTCCGCAAAGATACCGCCGTCGGCCTCAAAACACAAGTAGACAAAGCATTAGCAAATAATGCCACACCAAGTGTTACCAACGTTCTCGTAGTTCAGCGCACCAAACAGAAAATTGACATGGAACCAGGGCGCGATCATTGGTGGCACGATTTGCAAAAAGGTGCATCGGCAAATTGTCCCGCCGAACCGATGGACAGCGAAGATATGCTGTTCGTACTCTACACCAGTGGCAGTACCGGCAAACCGAAAGGAGTCGTCCATACAACCGGTGGTTATAACCTTTATACCCACATGACAACCAAATGGATATTCGACCTCCAAGATACCGATGTTTACTGGTGTACTGCTGATGTCGGCTGGATTACTGGACACAGTTATATTGTCTACGGGCCGCTGTCCAACGGTGCGACAACTTTAATGTATGAAGGTGCTCCTCGCCCTTCAAATCCTGGCTGTTTTTGGGATGTAATTGAAAAATACGGCGTCACCGTTTTCTATACTGCACCCACCGCCATCAGAACATTCATGAAAATGGGCGAACACTTGCCCAACGCGCGCAATTTGTCATCTTTACGATTGTTAGGAACCGTCGGCGAACCGATTAACCCCGAAGCTTGGATGTGGTATCAACGAGTAATTGGCAAGTCGAATTGTCCGATCGTGGATACTTGGTGGCAAACAGAAACCGGGGGAATTATGATTACCGCTTTGCCCGGTGCAATTCCTACAAAACCCGGTTCTGCAACCCTACCGTTCCCCGGAATTGTGGTCGATGTTGTTGACCAAGATGGCGAACCAGTCACTAACGAAAGCGGCGGTTATTTAGTGGTGAAACATCCTTGGCCGGGAATGATGCGTACACTTTACAACGATGCCGATCGCTTCCGCCGCACTTATTGGGAATATTTGCACCCGAAAGATGGCGAGTTTGTGTACTTTGCTGGAGACGGCGCGCACAAGGACAAAGACGGTTATTTCTGGGTAATGGGCCGCGTTGACGATGTAATTAATGTGGCCGGACACCGACTCGGCACAATGGAAGTCGAGTCAGCTTTGGTATCGCATCCAGCGGTGGCGGAAGCTGCGGTTGTTGGTAAACCCGACGAGATTAAAGGAGAGGAAATTGTCGCTTTTGTCACGCTGGACAACTCGCAGCAACCTAGCGATGAATTGGCTAAGGAATTGAAGCAGCACGTTGTTAAGGAAATTGGGGCGATCGCCCGTCCCGGCGAAATTCGATTTACTGATGCTTTGCCGAAGACTCGAAGCGGGAAGATTATGCGGCGTTTGCTGCGTTCTTTAGCGGCGGGACAAGAGGTTTCTGGGGATACTTCGACTTTGGAAGACCGGACGGTTTTGGATAAGTTGCGCGGTGGTGCGTAGGGGTATTTTGTAACCGCAGATGTAGGCAGATTAACGCAGATGAACGCAGATGTAATCTTATCTGCGTTCATCTGCGGTTTAATTGTTAAATATGAGCTACAATCAAGATAACTTCTGGACTGGATCTGAGCGCGATGCCTCCACTACTTAGCAAAACCACAGATCAGCGAATTGTTCATCATGGAATGTGGGAACGGTTTAAATTTATCCAAAAAGGCTTTGAAGGCTCCCCTAGAGTGCGACTATTTTACTATGATGGGACGATCGAGATTCTGATGCCTGGAGAAGACCACGAAACTTTTGCTCATGTTATCGGTTACTTAGTGACTACTTTTCTCGTCGAACAGGGAATTTTCTTCAAGCCTACAGGGGCAATGACGCAGGAAAGATCGGGAGTTGTCTCTGTGCAAGCAGACGAATCCTACTGCATTGAGAGTGTAAAACCAATTCCTGATTTGTCGATCGAAGTTGTCTTTACCAGTGGAGGAATCAGTAAGTTAGAGCGCTATAAAGCTTTAGGTGTTCCAGAGGTTTGGTTTTGGGAAGATGGATTACTGAACATATATCATCTCCATGACGGTAGCTATGAAAATAGCGATCGCAGTCAGCTACCCGGACTCAACAACCTCGATCTCGATTTGATGAAACGCTGTATTTTGATGGCCGAAACTGATGCTGGGGAAGCTATTAGAGCGTTCCGTCGAGAGATGTAGGCGATCGCAATTTAGCAAATTATGTATGACGGTAGCAGCCAAGAGGCAGTCAGTATTTTGATGCGATCCGTTTATCATTAAAAAAGCAGTGTTTTGCAAATTATATCAACAGTTTTCAGATGAACAGAGCTACCCATTCAATCCCTACATTTGACTCAATGCTCTTGCCCACAATTCAAGCTCTACAAATGCTTGGTGGATCTGGAACTACTGAAGAGATTTATGACCGAGTAGCGCAGATTCTCAACTTACCTGACGAGGTGCTGGATATCCCACATGGTAACAAATCCCAGAGTGCGGTTGAGTATCGACTTGGTTGGAGTCGTACTTACTTGAAGAAATACGGGCTGTTACAAAATTCGGCACGTGGCGTGTGGTCTTTAGTTTCAACATCTATAGATTTTGATATTCTGGATGCAAAAGAAATTGTCAAGGTTGTTCGAGATACTGACAAGAAAAAGGTGATGCCGTCAGATAATTTAAACGAAAATGTTGGAGCCGTTGAAGCTTTAGAAGAAGTTGCATGGCATCAACAACTTCATCAAATACTGCTATCACTAGAACCTTCTGCATTTGAGCGTTTGGCACAGCGCCTACTACGTGAATCAGGCTTTATACAAGTACAGGTTACAGGTAAGTCCGCCGATGGTGGAATTGATGGTGTAGGTATTGCCCGTATTAGTGGTTTCTTGAGCTTTCATGTTCTGTTTCAGTGCAAGCGCTATCAGGGTTCTGTTACGGCTAGTCAAATTAGAGACTTCCGTGGGGCAATGCAGGGGCGAACCGACAAAGGTTTATTCATTACAACTGGGACATTTACCAGAGATGCTGTCAAAGAAGCAACACGAGATGGCGCACCCCCAATCGATTTGATTGATGGTGAGCAGTTAGTTCAACGACTAAAAGAGTTGGGGCTTGGTGTCAACATACAAATGATTGAGTCTGTGGAAGTTGATGCTAATTGGTTTACAAATATTTAACCTTCTATTGTGAAACGATCAAGAATCAATCGATCGCAAGCAATATTTGAGCGTGGGTGGAGCGATCGCCTGCATACTACATTTAGGCGATCGCTCTTTTGTTATCCAAAATTCATCGAAGGCAAGAATAATTTGACCGAATTTAGCACCCGGTTTTACACATTCCAGAAGAGTCATTATTCTTTCTCCTTATGCTATCTTAGATATTTTTACTGTAGCAATGAATTATTTGGCTCATCTATTCTTATCAAAAGGCACGCCAGAATCCCTGATTGGCAACCTCTTAGGAGATTTTGTCAAAGGTTCGGCAATCAACCTTTATCCCGATGAAATTAGAAAAGGCATCGATTTGCACCGCAAAGTAGATAGCTACACCGACTCTCACGCAATAGTGCGATCGAGTAAAAGCCTTGTTTGCGCCGATAGACGCAGGTTTGCTGGAGTTTTGATTGACGTGTTTTACGACCACTTCTTGGCTAAAAATTGGCGGGAATATTCAGAAATTCCGCTACCCGATTTTTCTCAGGATGTCTATAAAATCCTGCAAGACAACCGCGATATATTGCCTGAATCTCTCCAGCGGGTGCTGCCCACAATAATTGCCCGCGACTTGCTTTCATCTTATCAGGACATCGCCGAAATCGGCATCACTCTTACAAGAATGTCGGCGCGACTCAAACGGACAAATAACTTGGCAAGCGGCATAGAAGATTTGACAGCTAACTATCAGCGATTAGAATCAGATTTTCGAGAGTTTTTCCCAGACTTGATAAAATACGCCACCGTTGACAAATATTAATACAAACCACAAAAATTACAGTTGCTATTGATAACGAACTCGTGTATACTCCAAGCGATACCTGCATGAAATCTCAAGTGCAACAGGGTTCAAAATATGGCAACCAGAATTCCGAACCTGCAAATAACCAAAGTAGTTGATGGCGACAGCATCAAAATTTCTCTCAACGGCAAAATAGAGGCTCTGCGCCTGATTTGCGTCGATACAGAAGAAAGTCATCCGGGAGGCTCTAAACCTGTAACTGCGGCGGGGAAAGCAGGTACGGAAATGGCTAAAAAATACTTTGCGACAGCAGATGGCGGACTTGCTCAAATTGACATAGAATTTGATACAGACGATTCGGTTGAAGTGGCTCTACAAAAACACCGCGACAACTACGGGCGTCTCCTCTGTTACGTACATAAAGACGGAGAAAATTACAATCTTAAACTGATTGAAGAAGGCTGGAGTCCCTACTTCGTCAAATACGGGCGCTCCCGATTGTATCACCGACAAATGACTGAGGCAGAATCGGCAGCAAAAGCTTACAATCTGATGATTTGGAATCCGATTATCAATGCCAAAATCCCCTCTCGCAACTATGCTAATTTACTGCCTTGGTGGTCGATGCGAGGCTCGATTGTTGAAGAGTTTCGGTTGTCGGAAGCAACGGCAGGAGCGCTTTCTTTGAGGTTGCACTATCCGAAAATATTAGCTGCTTCTGAGAAAGCTAAATCTCTTACTATTTTCTGCGATTTGCAGGCGGGAATTACTAAATGGAGCGGCGGTAGCGCTCTAATTTATGCTGGTTCGGTATATCATAAATTAGATTTGTGGATACCAGATGCTGAAACTGATGAAAGAGCTCCCTTGAAGCGGCTAATCGAGAAACGTTATGCGGGTCTGGGACGGGGATATGTGTATGTCAGTGGGAAGGTAGAACAGTACAAAGGGAAGCCTCAAATAGTTTTGAAGGATATCAAACAACTTTCAGACTTTCCCCCACAAAAGTGAATTTTACATAAATTTAATTAACAAAATTGCAGGAGAAATGGAACGATGAAGACTGTTCTCCGAGGAACGGGATTGAATTTTGGGCGATTCCCTACCGCAACGGGCCCACTTAACGAACGGGATAGCTTGGCTTCGCGCATTTTTTGAATTTTAAGTAGCATGACGGTTGAAAATCAAAAATTATTGTGTTTTTTTATTAGGCTAAATCAATTCATACTATAATAGTATAATCGCCAATCTGTAGCTGCCAATAGCTGCGACATCTATCCAAACTCCAGAAATTTAAAAGCTATGTGCCAATTACTGGGAATGAACTGCAATGTTCCAACAGATATTTGCTTTTCTTTTGAGGGTTTTTCTGCAAGAGGTGGCAGAACAGACGTTCATCAAGACGGTTGGGGAATTGCTTTCTTTGAAGGTTTGGGATGTCGCCTTTTTATAGACTCTAAACCTGCGATTGCTTCTCCGGTTGCTGAAGTAGTGCGTCGCTATCCCATTCATTCAACTAACGTCATTGCTCACATCCGCAAAGCTACCCAAGGCGAAATTGCTCTGGAAAACTGCCACCCTTTTATTCGGGAACTGTGGGGACGTTATTGGGTGTTTGCTCACAACGGAAATCTCGAAAGTTTTTATCCAGAATATGCCGGAGTCTACAAACCGGTTGGCAAAACTGACAGCGAAAAAGCATTCTGTTTGATATTAGAAAAGCTGCGCTCTACTTTTCCTCAAAGTAAGCCTGCTGTAGCGGAAATTTACCCGGTACTGGAGGAAATCACTAAAAGTTTGGCAGAACACGGAATTTTTAATTATTTACTTTCGGATGGAGAACACTTGTTCACCCACTGTTCTACTAATCTGCATTATATTGTGCGACAAGCACCTTTTGCTAGCGCTCACTCGATCGACGAAGATGTAACAGTCGATTTTCGGGAATTGACTAAGGAGGGCGATCGCGTGGCTGTTATTGCCACTTTTCCGCTGACAGATAACGAAGTTTGGACGCAAATTCAGCCAGGAGAATTGCTGGTATTTCAGGATGGTTTGCCTGTCTCTTCTGGGCGGCTAGAGTTAAGTTAAGGAGATTTAAACAAATTTATAGCCTTTCTCAGAAAGATGAGGTACAATAACAGCCGTGTGTAATACCAATTAAAAATATTTGACGCTGTAACTTGTCCGAACGCAAACTCGATGGTTTTTCCTAACTCTTGATAATTAGTAGTCTTGATAGAACGGAGAATGATTTTAAGTTTTGACCATAGATTCTCAATTGGTGAAAAATCTGGTGAATAAGGTGATAAGTATATTAATTTTGCGCCTTTCTTTTCAATAGCTTTTTTTACCAAGAATTTATTGATGGTACCCGCCACGTGATTTATCCGTGGAATCAATCCAAAATCTCAAATCTAAAATCCTTGCGTCCCCCAAATTTATCCGTGGGGTCGCCTCCAAAATCTAAAATCTAAAATCTAAAATCGAATGACCCTCACGAGTGAGTGTCAGTAACATGATACCTCATCTTTCGCTCGAAAGGCTATATTATTTGTTTTTTGTTTTCGTTTCACATACCAATGATTTTTTAATAGTTTTGCCACTAAGGGGAGACTAATGGTAAAACCTGCCGCTTGTATTGCAGAAGCTATTTCTTTATGCGTCAAATTAGTTTATTTGATTAACTCATTCATTGGGTCTCAGGCTGTGTGATTTTTTAAAATTTATAAAAATTCTGCATCAATGCCGATTTTAGTAGACAGAATACTTTTTCTTTCCCCTCCTATCTTTCTTATCCTGGAACTATTCAGTGTCTTTAATTCCATTTTTTCTAAATCTTCTATTACCTTGATGATAGTATTTCGACTGCATCCCAAAATTTGCATTACATAGCTAATTCCACCCCATCCTAATTTTTGAGCTTAAGAAAGCTGCATATCTTCTTTGATCTTTTTCGGATAATGATTTATAAAAGTTTTTAATTTTTGACTCAATTGAATTAGACTCATACAGGGAGTTAAAACTAAATTAGAATAGTTAAGTATAAAAATTAGTTGTGAGTTGTTCTCTGTAGGATTGAAAATTTTTATCTCACACTTTTTTCATTATAACCGATAACTCATCAACTTATTTATTTTTCATTTCTAACTTCTTTAAATAGTGATGCTCAACTTTTAGGTCGAGTTCTCCGAAAACATTGGGGGATTGAAAATGAGGCTCATTGGGCTTTAGATTCTACCTTTGCTGAAGATGCCTGCCGGATTCGCTTTTTCCACAGTCCCCAGAATTTAGCTGTCCTGCGACGGCTCGCGCTCAATGCCTTCAATCGTGAACCGACTTACAAACGTAGTTTTAGACAAAAAATGAAAAGGGCAGCTATGGATAGTGATGATTTGATTCAAATTATTCGTTCTTGTTTTGCTGACAATATATTAGATTCTTTTGAGTCCTTTTGTCAAGGGTGATTGAGATGCTCTTACCCTGTATTAATTCGCGGCTTGGATGCTGCAAAAGTTACGGGCAATTTGTGTATTATCCGAGGGGAACAGCTTTTGGAGTATCAAGCAATATGGGAAGATGAATGTGACTAAAAAAATCAAATAAAGTAGTGATGCAAAGTAACCTGATTTTAAGGTAAAGAATGTCGATTGTGATTCTGCGTTTGGTAATAAGAAGGGGGGTAGGAAACCCGGATTGAGTATTATCAGTTTAACACTCCTCATAGCGAAGACTTTTGCGAGGAGACAGGGAATTAATTCCCTGTCTGGATTTCGGCAAAACGCGCTATTTTATCCACATTAATCCGAGTTTATCTCCGGTTAAAAATCGGGTTCTGCAGCCAAAAGCTCGATCGACAAATCCATCTGTTCCTTCCCCCGCGCCAAAAAGCTTTCGCACTGCTGCAAACACTCGACAGCCACCCCAAACTGCTCGAAAACCTCCTCTAGGGGCAACTCTCCCGATTCCACCCGATCGATAATCGCTTCAATTCGATCGACCGTTTCCTCATAATTCCAGTCAGACTGGCGCAACTGCGAATCAATCATAACTTGTCTTCCGCATCCAATACTTCTACAATCTTAACTTTCAGCACGCCCCGACTCAACCTCACAGTCAATTCCTCTCCCAATTCCAAACCGTCAGTTGTGCGGACGATCGTACCGTCACTTTGGATTACCGCCGCATAACCCCTTTGCAATACCGCCGCCGGATTCAGGGCGGATAACTTTTCTTGCAATACCTCCAGTTTACCAGTTGCCTGCCGCAAAGTTCGGGATGTCGCAGGCAAACGTTTTAATCGATTTTGTAACTGTTGCAAATGCTCTTCTTCTGCCTGAAATCTGGCCCGCACAGCACTTGCTAAATTGACCATTCGCTGCTTGTGTTCAAAGTAAATATCTGCTAAAATTGGTACAGCTTGAACCGCCGCCGCTGTTGGAGTGTGGGCTCGTTTATCTGCTACTAAATCGGCGAGAGATTCGTCTCTTTCGTGTCCGATACCTGTAATAATTGGAATCGCACAATTCGCGATCGCCCTGACAACTCTCTCATCATTAAAACAAGCCAAATCTTCCGCAGAACCGCCGCCCCGCCCTAAAATGATCACCTCCGCCCTACCGTCCAATTCTACGCGCGCGATCGCCCTAGCAATGGCAGCAGCAGCCAATTCTCCCTGCACTCCTGTCGGTGACAGCAACACCCGCAAACCCGGATATCTTTGGGCTAGAGTCCGCTGAATGTCTCCCCAAGCAGCGCCAGTATCGGATGTCACCACTGCCACAATTTGCGGGTGTGCCGGAATCGGGCGCTTTCGGGCGGGATCGAAGAAACCCTCAGCATCCAAGCGCGATCGCAATTGCTGCAACCGCAAAGCCTGCAATCCTTCCCCAGCCGGTAGCGATTGCACAACCGTCAACTGGTACTCGCCGCGATTTTTGTAAACCCGGATGCTTCCCAAAACCAGCAACTGTTCCCCTTTTGCGGGCATTTGCACCAATTTTTGCCGCTGAGAATTCCACACCACGCAGCGAATCGCAGCGCTTTTGTCGGTGTCGCACAGAGTGAAAAAGCAGCCGCTGGGGTGGTGCGAAACGTTCGACACCTCGCCTGTCAGCCAAATTGATTGCAGGTTGCGATCGCCCTCCAACAAGTCTTGCAGGTAAGATGTTAGTCCAGCAACAGATAAAGCTGTATCGGGAAGAATTGAAGTCATCCAATTTTAGATTTTAGATTTTAGATTTTAGATTTTAGATTTAGGCTACTATCAATGCTTCGGACACTGTGTGATTGCCAAGCGTAAAATAAGGGTTTCAGGGCGATTGTGCAATCTCCTTCATAACGGAAAATCACGGATTTCAGAAGACAATCTAAAAATAGTCCGGACTATTGTACTATATCTAAGGTAATTTATTTGTAGGCTGAGCGGGCGATCGTAAATTTAACTGCAAACAAACTAATGATATCAGATACAATGACTTCGATTAATGTGCTGCGCCAAGAGGCTGCGGCGATCGGCATTACTGAGGAAGAAGCCAGAAAATATGGCGACCTCCGACATAAAAGAACTTGGTCTTTGGCGATCGAACATCACCTCTCAATGCAAGATTTTGCCGTTGGCGAAGCCCTCGAAGAGGATCGCATAGAACAATCCTTCACAACTTCCGAACCCGATTCCTCCAGCCCACTCAACCACTCTCAGACTGAAGAGTCGAAAGACTATGGTATTCAGCTAACTGCGAACCTAGGCGAATCTAGAGTAACCAGGGAGAACCAAACAGCCTCTCTTGCTTCGCCACAACAGCAAGCAGTAGCAATCGGGCGATCGCACGGCAATTCCGACTACCGCAGCAACCAAAACCGAGGTTTTAAACAAGTCGTTCAAAATCATATTAAAGCATTAACAATCGCATCCGCCTCCCGCACAAATCTACTCCATTCACAACTGGGCAATTGGGTGTGTCCTGAGTGTGGGCCGGAGGGCGAATTGGGTTGTTACCTTTGCGCTGGAGAAGGCAATGTAGGGGACATTGCAGCTATTGGCTGGACGCTAGCTTATATGGAAATGTTGGGCTGTTCTGCTCGCGAAATTGAACCGTTGAGAAAAATGTCTCCTTCATCTAATATTCTCGAATTGAATTTAAAAGTTTGTGTTGCTATCAAACAAAGTAGCGAAGTTTTAGCCAGGACGGAGAAATGGGTAAGATTGAAGGAACAAGGAATGCACGACACTGATTTTGACACGGATACACGGATTAATTCTTAATGGTGATTCAGAAGTTAGAAGAAAAAACAACTATCAGTGTATCCGTGACTTTCGTGTCGTGCTGTTGGGCATTAATATCAATAAAACTTCAAAATTCACTCATCCCCACCTAAAAGTTACTCCAAATTAAGTATTGATTCTAGCTTTTTCAAAGCAACTTCCAAATCGTCATTAACAACTTGGAAATCGAATTCCCCCGCCGCTTCAATTTCCTCTTTAGCCCGCACCAACCGACGGGCGATCGCACTTTCGGAATCTTGACCCCGACTCCGCAGCCGTCGCTCCAATTCTTCCCAAGAAGGAGGTAAAATAAAAATTCGCAGCGCCTCTGGAAAATTATTCCTAATTTGCCTTGCCCCTTCCAGCTCAATTTCCAGGATTACCGATTTTCCCTCACCGATTCCTTGTTTAAGACCAAAATAAGGAGTACCGTAAAAATTACCGGCAAACTGGGCCCATTCCGCCAAATCTCCAGCCTCAACCATTTGTTCAAAACGGCTGCGGCTAACAAAATAGTAATGCTTTCCCTCAATTTCTCCCTCACGGGGCTCACGAGTTGTCACCGATACCGAAAGATACAATTCGGAATGGCGATTGAGGAGCGATCGTACTAAGGTGCCTTTCCCCACACCGCTAGGCCCCGTCAGAACAATTAATTTACCAGATTTCATTTTGAGAATAGAAACGTGTAACAATTTAAGTTTCTGCTTACTTTAGACCGTAAGCGCTCAAATTGCAACTGACAAACCTCAATCATCCCGACCTTGACCGTCTTTGCTGATCACAAAACGATTAGCAACAGTTTCCGGCTGAATCGCCGAGAGGATGACGTGACTCGAATCTGTAATAATTACCGCTCTCGTGCGGCGGCCGTAAGTTGCGTCAACCAGTTGTCCCCGCTCCCGTGCATCAGTAATAATCCGCTTAATTGGCGCTGACTCGGGACTGACAATGGCAATCACTCGATTAGCAGACACAATGTTACCAAAACCGATATTAATTAATTGAATATCCATGAAATTCTTAATCTGTAGGTGAACGATTGACTATCAATCCTTACTTTTGATCATATAATATACAAAGATTTTTTATGACAATCCTCAAATTAATCGCAATTAACTTTTTTATTTCCTACCTAAAAATTTTACCCTTTTGACGCCTAGTACCCCGTTCTTTATCAAAAATTTAAAAAAGACTCGCTGTTGTCGCTCTATCTTAAAGATTCAGTAAAAGCGTCGATTTTGAGTTGCAAATGATAGCATTAGCTGTATCGAGACAACATCCAGTAAATGTTGCGAAATATAAATTTAATTTCCCAGATAGCAATACTCCGGACAGTTTTTAAGGATCGCGAATTAAATAACTTACAATTTTAATTGTTATTGTGGGATGGGCGTCCCGCCCGTCCTTTTTGGACG